>NZ_FPLG01000097.1:0-115333 GCF_900120065.1 Moritella viscosa | reverse complement strand
GCGTATTCTACGCAAACCAATTTCGAAGTCAAGTACATATTTGCACTTTATTTCAAGAGGTTTAAAAAGTAACTTTCGAAACTGATAAACACCTTTACTTAGCGGCTATTGCCGTGTCAGAGAGGTCGGATTATAGAGAACTAATGACTTCAAGCAAGCGATTTCATTAATTAGTCACTAAAAACCCAAAATACGCGTAACCAAGCCGTAAAACACAGCTTAACGTATAAAAAGTAGCCTACTTTGAATTGTATTCATTATAGACATACTGCATACCCGCTTTATTAAAGGCCACAACTTGATATGTATCCGTTGCGCCCGGGACATCCATACCAGGGGCACTTTGTGGCATACCAGGAGTCGCTATCCCTTTTACTCTTTTATTCAGAGCTAGAAGCTTCTTAATATCAGCAACTGGAACATGCCCTTCTACTATATAGTCGTTAATAATTGCAGTATGGCAAGAACGTAAATTATTAGGTACACCATATTGGTTCTTCACATCTCTCATATGTTCACTGTTAATAACAGTTAATGTAAACCCCGCATCTTCCATTTGCTCCGCCCATTCAGTACAGCAACCACAATACTGCGATTTATATACCGTCATCTCTTCTGCCAATGCAACGCTGCCGATTAAACTACTAGTGAGTAAGACTGGTTTTAAAAGCTTAGTAATAAATGTCATCAGAAGATCCTAAATAAAAGAAAATAATGATAAACATTCTAGTTAATGTAAGGTCAATTGTATTAAGAGGGGCTGGTTAGCAAATTTTGATATGCATTTAAATATTGTCGACTCATATGAAGGTAATTGTATTCATGCATAACACGATCATAGGCAAAGGAGGTTTTAATTTGATTTTGACTATGAATTAAACTTGTAGTTATTGCAGCTTGTAAAGCATCGGGTTCTTTAGGTGGAACGATCCACCCCCCACGACCATACGCCAGCATATGCGGCATACCGCCAACATTAGTTACAACACAAGGGACTCTAGCCTGCATAGCTTCGAGTAAAGCGATTGGCGTACCCTCTGTAATCGAAGGCATAACGAAAACATCAAAATGACTAAAATAGCTCAATAATGATTCTACAAAACCAAATAATAGAACATGCTCATCTAAATCCAACTGCCTTATTTTTGCTCTTAACCGACATTCTTCACTTCCCGCACCAAATATAACGAGTACAGTATTTGGATCATTTTCTATCAACTTAGGTAATGCATCAATCAGCGTAGCGAAACTTTTTTCAACAGCAAGACGACCGACAGCCATTAGTCGCGTTGTTTTATTATGCAGAAAAGTAATTAAACGTTCTTCAATCTCACACATCGGCATGTAACCACCGATACCATTCTCAATAACCGTATACTGGTTTGCTTCTAACCCTTGAATACTTGATAGACTAGTCATGTGCTGACTAACAAGAAAAACTCGATTTACTTGCTTTAATGAGTATTTATCCAGATATTGATAAAGTGCCATTTTACTAAATTTAGGGGCGGGTACATAACCATGAACGGTTGAACAAAAACATTTAAAACGGTTCCGTTTCAGCATTAAACCAAACAGTATATTAAATTTATAGCCGTGGGAGTGGACAACATCAAAACGGTTTTTCTCTGCAAACACTTTTATATAATGACTGATACAAAATGATTCAAGTGTATTTACCCGCATTAAATTGACCGCAATGCCATATTGGCGACAAATAATTTCAAACTTCTTTTCTGCTTGTCCTTTATAACCAAAGCTAAGCAAGGCTGCTTCATGGCCCAGAACCTTTAAACCCAACATTAATTCAATTAAAACTCTTTCAGCGCCATAAAACCCACCACTTTCGATCACGTGTAAAATTTTCATTATCATAATATCCTTCCATTAACTTACGCAGCGTCCTTTCCTTTTTTTCATACTGTTTAGCTGTAGTACTTTATGCAGATATATATCACTGATTGTTTGCCAACCATAATCAGAGAATAGTTGATGTAAAAGAAGGGGGGTCTCACGAAGATGGTAATCGTGTAACCATTTTTTAAATAAGCTATCAGCTCTAATATTCGGTTGTTGATTATCCATGACCCAAGTTGAAATGCACCCTAGCACCGGTGTTTTCGTCTCTTCCATAAAATGGCCGACGAGCTTACGACTTGATTCATATTTTCTAAAGCGGAGACTATTGGTATTAATGATTTCATACTGCTTCGTTAACACTTTATGGGTTGATACATTTAGATGCTGAAAATCTCCAAAGACAGACTCAATTGGATCCTCTTTCACGTCAACTCTACGAATCCGGTTAGCACAGCTATACTCATAGCCAGCCAAGATTAATTCGTCTTCTAACCACTCAGAGGTCGCGCTGCATAATTTTGTATCACTGCGATAACCAATAATGCGGTGCCCAATTACTTGTGATAATAGATCTTTATAACGGTTTAAATCTTCAATAATTTTACGCCGATTGAAATGCTGCGTATCGGGCAGGCTATAATGTCGGTATGCAAGTTCATGTCCTTGCTCTGCTATTTTTTTTAACATCGAAGGAAATCGAATAATAGTCCAACCGTAAACAAAAAATGTAGCGGTCACATTATGATCATCTAATAATAATAAAATCTTATCTACTGCATATTCAATACGAGGTGAGAGTAAATTCCAGTCTTTTTCCTTAATACAGCATTGAAAAGCGGGGGCTTGAAAATAATCTTCCACATTGATAGTTAACGCATTAATAATCGCCATAACGATGCCCTCATCGATAATCTACTCTATGATCATAAGAATAGACCATCACATCGTACTATTTGGGATTAGAGAGATATTTAGTGGACACTGCTTATATTTTTATGTCGCAGGCCAAATTTTGATTTATCTAATGATAATAAAGGCTTAATTTATATGCTAACAGTGCTATGATTTATTGCTAATGACCTAACTTTCTTTATTAAAAGGTGCTGCTCATGGAATACAATACTTCTGAACTATGCGACATTTATACAGATATGATTGATGTTGTTGAACCTATGTTCATGAATTTCGGTGGAAAGTCATCATTCGGTGGTCAAATCACCACAATTAAATGCTTTGAAAGTTTAGGGCTGATTGCTGAAACAGTTCAACAAGCCGGATTAGGTAGAGTTCTACTCATTGATGGTGGTGGTTCATTAAGAAGAGCATTAATTGATTCTGATATTGCCCAACTGGCATTCGAGAATGAATGGGAAGGCATTATTGTTTACGGGAGTATTCGAGAAGTCGATCAACTAGACGATATTAATATTGGAATCCAGAGCCTTGCTTCTATTCCTGTTGGTGCAGATGATAATCGAACAGGTGAGCTAGATGTGGCGGTTAATTTTGGCGGTGTCACATTCTTACCTGACGATCATGTTTATGCAGACAGCACTGGTATTATTCTATCTGCAGATGCGCTAGATATTGAATAACACGCAAAACATATAGAAACAGAGGTATAAGTTAGTCATAACTATACCTCTGAATCAAATTATGCTTCTTCTTCTAACTCTTCTAGCTCTTGAACTTCATCCATTCTACCTAGCAAAGAACGTAAACGATCTTGCCATACATCTTGCTGGCTTTTAAGTTCAGAGTTATTCGCTAATAGTTCGTTGTTTTCTTCTTTTAGCTCTTCTAATTCCATTTGTAATAGGGAAATGGTATCAACTGCTGTTTGGACTTTACTTTCTAATTTATCTAATACGTCAAAATTCATTTTTTCACCCATAATTTAAGAATTCAATATTGTGCTGAGAGGGCTTATCCCTTGATAGAAGAATACAACGCTAGTCAATCTACAACAAGTCTTATTAGTCAATTTATGATGCGCTTAAGCAGAATTAACTTTTTGTTTGTGAGCACTGACATTAATACATCAAATTGTTTGATTCATCGCTAGTGAAGGCATCTCAGAATCAGGCCGACCAACAACTTTAGCTGGAACCCCTGCAACGGTCGTATGCTCAGGTACATGATCGAGCACTACACTACCTGCACCGACTTTGGCTCCTCTACCGACTTCAATATTACCCAGCACTTTAGCACCAGCACCAATCATTACACCCGCTCTAATTTTCGGATGACGATCACCACTTTCTTTACCTGTACCACCTAGCGTAACGCTTTGTAAAATTGATACATCGTCTTCTACAATTGCCGTTTCGCCAATCACAATTCCAGTTGCATGATCAAGCATAATACCTTTGCCTATTCTAGCAGCCGGATGAATATCAACAGCAAACACCACTGATATTTGGTTTTGTAAATAAATCGCTAATGCTTCACGCTTTTGGTTCCACAACCAATGGGCAATACGATAAGACTGTAGTGCGAGAAAACCTTTCAAATATAATAACGGTGTCGAGAAAAACTCAACCGCCGGGTCTCGCTCTTGTACTGCACATAAATCCGCAGCCACCGCATGTAAAATAGTAGGTTCTGCTTTTAATGCTTCCTCAATCACTTCACGTAATAAAATAGCTGGCATTGTCGCACTATCGAGCTTATTTGCTAATTGGAAACTCAATGAACATTTTAAACTATCGTGATTTAGTATTGTTGAATGGAAGAAGCTAGCGAGCATAGGCTCCTGTTCAACCAATAATTTAGCTTCATCTCTAATTCTAAGCCAAGACATTGAAAGTTTATCTTCCATGTTTATTCCTTTACAACATTTAGAGTTCACGTTTATATTAATCATTTTTCGTCTTTACAATTGAGATTGGATCTTGGTGAATGAGTACTTCCGTATTTGCAAATTCACAGAGTAAATTAGTTTCAACATTATCGGCAATCGCATGGGCCTGAAACAGAGTAAGGTGATCATCCAGTTCTATATGCAATTGAATAAAACGCATATAACCTGATTGTCGCGTGCGTAACTCATGTAGTCCGAGTACATTTTCCGTATTGACCACAATCGCTGTTATTTTATCAATATCTTCACCTGGCAATTCATGATCCAACAATGTCTGAATTGACTCCATACCGATCTCATACGCACTGTATAATATGTAGCAGGATATCAAAATTGTCGCTAATCCATCAACCCAATAAAAACCATACGCAGATAAACTAAGTGCGATAAGTACTGTCGCATTAAGCCATAAGTCTGATTTATAATGGAGTGAATCAGCTTTGATCGCAATACTCCCAGTTGTAGCCACTACATGCGTTTGATAGCGAATCAAAATAAAAGTAACCAATAATGCAAAAATGGATACCGCGATACCAAGTTCTGAGCGTACAATCGGCTGCGGATCTAATAATGCACTAATACCGTGTAACATTAATAAAATAGATGAACCAACAATGAATGCTGATTGTACTAATCCAGCTAAAGACTCAGCTTTACCATGGCCAAAACGATGCGCATCATCCGCTGGTTCTAAAGCATATTTGATGGCAAACAAATTAATAATGGATGCACCAATATCTAAAAATGAATCCGTTAATGACGCCAATATCGATGCAGACCCAGTTGCAAACCACACAAACAATTTACTGCATAATAAAATGACGGCGGTAACAACAGAAGCATAGCTTGCACGTTTAATTAATTGTTCATGATCAGAATCTATCACAGAGTTACCTTTTACATTATTTATGCGTTTATTATAAACCGGGGTAGTAGAAAAACAACGTGAAGTTATTCATCTAAACAACCTATAAATCAAAGAAAATAGAAACAATAAAAATATTCTGTTGTTACTTTAGGATTGCAGCAACATATAGTTGTCAATAAGGCTTCCAGCCTAGCTGGTTATTCTGAGATTATAGTAATAAATGCTGCGCAATTAACTTCATTATCGTAAATAAAGCAATTATGTAGCATGTCACAATCTCTCGCTCTTTAATTGAGGATAGCATTGTTTATTACGCCATCTTAGTTAAACTGACTAGGCATCATCATTTTTTTAACTATGCCGAAATAAAAATGTAAAACAAGGTAAATCTTCGAATTATTTACTGCTTAACCCAGTATCCTAATACAATAAAAACAATTAACAGAGTGCCTAATATGACTAAATTATTATTAATTGATGACGATAAAGAACTAGCCGAATTACTCGCTGAATTTCTAAGTCTCGAAGATTTCGATGTTGATATGGAACATGATGGAGAAGCCGGTTTAGCTGCAATCAGAAGTAGTCAATATGATATGGTCCTTTTAGATGTCATGATGCCAAAGTTAAACGGTTTTGAAGTATTAAAAAAACTTCGAGTAGATAACAGCACACCGGTATTAATGTTAACAGCGAAAGGTGATGAAATTGATCGTGTTCTTGGCTTAGAAATGGGTGCCGATGATTATTTACCAAAACCGTTCAGTGATCGTGAATTATTAGCACGAATTAGAGCCGTATTACGTCGAGTAGAGCCCCCAACAACAGCTAAAAAAACAGAATTATTGACACACTTAGACATTGAAATAAACAGCCGGACACAAGAGGCATGGTGTCAAACCATTCTGCTTGACTTAACCAGTACCGAACTGATGTTATTAGAAGCACTTATCTCATCGCCAGGTACGATCCTAACCAAAGCCGATTTAAGCGAGCAAGTACTGGGGAAAAAACTGACGCCATTTGACCGTAGTATTGATATGCATTTAAGTAACTTACGTAAAAAGTTACCAGAAAGAAAAGATGAGAAAATGCGAATTCGCACACTTCGTGGCCGTGGTTATATGTGGCTAGATACATAATCGTCCCTCTTACACTTCTATCATTTTTGAAATAAGGTTGTTAACACGTGCTTAGTCGCAAATTGAATCAACTATTCGTTAAAATTTTTGTCTGGTTTTGGTGTATGCTACTACTTGTTGTAGCCGTAGTTATAGCACTACCAACATTAGATAGCCGAGTAATGAAACAACTCGATCCGCGCTCAGTCAGCATTTTAAATAGCATTGCACATAATATTTCCAGCTCTGCTGATCGCTATCCAAATATCCCATTACAAGTGTTAATAACCCCTAAAGAAGCACAAACAAAACATTTTTATTTAGTCCGTATGAATGGCGATATTATTTCAAGCAGCAAAGCCTCTAAGGCTATTCGTCGTTTTATTTTACAAAGTGAAGAGTCGCAACAACCAAAAGTAAAGCAATATAAAAACTGGCTAATGACCGGACCGATCCCAATAAATATACGCGGTGAAAGATTCCAATTGTATGCAGCACAACAGTTACCAGCAGAGCATAATATATGGTTAATTAATGTATTAGATAGACCATTCCTGTTACTTTTCATTACGATGTTTGTCAGCATGCCATTATGTGCGTCGCTCGCATGGCATATTTCGAAACCACTACAAAAGTTACAAAGAACCGCATCCGAGATCACAGATGGTAATTTAGATGCTGTTGTACCAGCGACTCAACGACAAGATGAAATTGGCGAATTAGCGCGAAGTTTACGTACTATGATGTTTTCTATTCGTGAACATATTTCACTTCAGCATCGTTTATTGAGTGATATTTCTCATGAATTGAGATCACCCTTAACGCGGTTGAAAATGTCCGTTGCATTATCTAAACGCCATTATGGTGAGACCAAAGAGATCGTGCGTATCGATAATGAATCACAACGTTTAGAAGAAATGATCTCAGCGCTATTAAATTTATCAAAAACACAATTAAATGCCACAACCAAAGAATCATTTAACCTTGACTCACTGTTACAACCTATTTGCGATGATGCTATTTTCGAAGCGGAACAATTAGGCAAACGTTTTAGCTATCAACCAATACCAGACTTGGATATCAAAGGCTTTCCAGCACTCTTTGGCAGTGCCATAGAGAACGTAATTCGTAACGCATTACGCTATGCCAACCAACAGGTTCATTTAGCTATCACCAACGACATAGACAAAATAACATTTGTGATCACAGATGATGGTCCAGGGGTTCCAGAGGACGAAGTTGAGCAAATTTTCAAACCTTTTTATCGCGTATCACAAGCCCGAGACCGTGAATCAGGTGGTGCAGGTTTAGGGCTGGCAATTACTGAAAATGCGGTCCGTCAACATCATGGGATAATACGGGCAAGTAACAGAGACACACAAGGCTTACAGGTCACTATTACTATACCAATGGGCTAGTCAAAAAATGAGCCATTAAAGGACTGCAGAAGTTGATTATTATTTATCTTCTGCAGCTTTATTCGTTGTAACCTGCGGGCGTAATGGGTTAGTCGTATCTAATTCAGGGAACATTTTCTCTATTTGTCGACGCTGTTCCACCCGTGCTTTTTTCTTCTCATATATTTCTGTATCCAAATTTGAAAAGAACATATTAATCAGAATATTCAAGCTAAAAGGTATCGCGCTTAATATAATCAGGCCTGCTACGATCAAAGTACTACGCTTTTTCATCACTTTTACCATTAGGTTGTTAAATTTGCTATTCTACGCAAAGTACCTACGTTATATAACCCTGAACTGAGACTTTATTATGTTACAAGTAGCACTATTTGAACCTGAGATCCCACCAAATACAGGTAATATCATTCGCCTTTGTGCCAACTCTGGTTTCAAATTGCATTTAATCGAACCGCTTGGCTTTGAGTGGGATGATAAAAGGGTAAAACGTGCGGGACTAGATTACCATGAATTTGCAGACGTAAAACGTCATGCTAATTATCAAGCATTTTTAGATTGTGTTGGTGATGCTCGTATTTTTGCATGCACAACCAAAGGCACTAAATACCATCATGAAGCGCAATACCAAGCAGGTGATGTTTTATTATTTGGGCCTGAGACACGCGGCCTACCACCAGAAGTACTAGATACATTACCACAAGAGCAGAAGGTAAGAATTCCGATGCTACCAGAGAGTCGTAGTATGAATCTATCGAACGCGGTATCTGTTTTTATCTATGAGAGCTGGCGTCAACTGGATTTTGCAGGTTCAAAATAAAAGAAAGGGTGATAGAAACAAACTCCATCACCCTTATAATCAAATTATTTGTAATACTTATTTCGCTAAGTTAGCCGCATGAAAACGCATATGTTTTTCAATAAACGTCGCTATAAAATAGTAACTATGATCATAACCATCATGCATTTCTAGCGTGAGAGGATAACCCTTTTTCTCAGCCGCTGCAGTCAGCATATTCGGCTTAAGTTGCTCATCCAAGAACGAATCATCTTTGCCTTGCTCAACCATTGCTGGTACAAATTTATCCGCTTTCGCCATGAGTAAACTCGCATCGTATTGTTGCCACGCTGCTTTATCTTTACCTAAATAATTTTGTAATGCTTTCTGTCCCCAAGGGCAATTGATTGGATTGCTAATCGGACTAAATGCCGTCACTGAACGATAGCGTTCAGGATTACGCAATGCCATCACTAATGCACCATGTCCCCCCATAGAATGACCACTGATCACTCGATCTTTTGTTACTGGGAAATTAGCTTCAATTAATGCCGGTAATTCATTGAGCACATAGTCATACATTTGATAATGCGTATTCCACGGTGCTTGTGTTGCATTCACATAGAATCCAGCACCTAAACCAAAATCATACGCTTGGTCAGCATCATCAGGTACACCTTCACCACGCGGACTAGTATCCGGTGCCACGATCGCAATACCCAGTTCTGCAGCAATACGCTGAGCACCGGCTTTTTGCATAAAGTTTTCATCAGTACACGTCAGGCCAGACAGCCAATACATCACAGGTACTTTACGCATATTTGATGCTTGCGGTGGTAAATACACAGCAAAACGCATCTGACAGTTTAGTACACTCGACGCATGGTTATATTGATGCTGCCAACCGCCAAACATTTTATTACTACTAACAACTTCTATAGACATGACAAACCTTTACTAGTCGTCCCGCTATTCAGATTATAAATAGCGGGACATATTTTAATTACTTATCGAAATGAATAACGGTACGGATACTTTCACCGCGGTGCATTAAATCAAATGATTCATTGATGTCTTCAAGACCCATGGTGTGGGTAATGAAATCACTTAATTTGAATTCACCTTGTAAATAACGTTCAACGTAATCAGGTAGTTCTGTACGGCCTTTAACACCACCGAATGCAGAACCACGCCATACACGACCAGTTACTAGTTGGAATGGACGTGTTGAGATTTCTTGACCTGCCCCAGCCACACCAATGACGATTGATTCACCCCAACCTTTATGACAACATTCTAATGCAGAACGCATTAGGTTAACGTTACCAATACATTCGAATGAGTAATCTACACCACCGTCAGTTAATTCAACGATAACGTCTTGAATTGGCTTGTCATAATCTTTTGGATTAATGAAGTCTGTTGCACCTAATTTCTTCGCTAGTTCGAATTTACTTTCGTTAATATCGATAGCAATAATACGACTAGCCTTAGCCATCGTAGCACCGATAACAGCAGAAAGACCGATACCGCCTAGACCGAAGATAGCAACAGTTGCGCCTTCTTCAACTTTAGCAGTGTTCATTACCGCGCCCATACCAGTCGTAACACCACAACCAAGTAAACATACCTCTTCGAGCGGTGCTTCTTTGTTAACTTTCGCTAACGAGATTTCTGGTAATACAGTGTATTCAGAGAATGTTGAACAACCCATATAATGGAAGATTGGTTGACCGTCTTTATAAAAACGCGTAGTGCCATCTGGCATTAGGCCTTTACCCTGTGTTTCACGGATCTGTTGGCAAAGGTTGGTTTTGCCTGATTTACAGAACTTACATTCGCCACATTCTGGTGTATATAAAGGAATAACGTGATCGCCTACTTGAACACTGGTAACGCCTTCGCCGATTTGCTCAACGATACCGCCACCTTCGTGACCAAGAATTACAGGGAAGATACCTTCTGGATCATCGCCAGATAATGTGAATGCATCGGTATGACATACGCCAGATGCGATCACTTTAACTAACACTTCACCTTTTCTAGGTAACATTACATCCACTTCTTCGATTGATAGTGGTTGGTTTGGACCCCAAGCAATAGCCGCTTTGGATTTAATAAATTTGTCAGTCATGTTCATCTCCATTGGGATAAAATTAATATCATCGTAAATGCTTATCTCTGCATCACGACCAGTCATACTGTATGGCGCTTATTATATTCGTTTGTACCGCAATGATAATACCCTTGAAACACAAATTACTTTTACCCACGTGTAACAATAAACAAGAAAGACAAAAGGTGCCAGACTCTATCTAACTTCAACCATGAAACAAAGTATTACCTATCGAATAATTAAAACAACTCTATTTCACCTTCATTCATAGACCCCGTACTAATCGTCTTGTTTTGTACTTGCAGTGATTGCTGCTTTAACTGTTCCGCGGCAACTTTAAGCTTATTAACAAAGGTATCTTGGTCGACATTTTTCTCTGCCGATAGTAATTCACTACACGCAAATAATACTTGTTTCATATTCTCCGCTTGCAACACACTATGTTCCGATAATTGACTAATTATATCTTCAACCTGCAGACTTCGAACTGAATCATTAACACATGCTTTGGTATCTACCGATAAACTCATGAGGTTATCTAAGTTCATTTCTAAGCTTTCTTCTAATTCGGCAAATTTA
Source organism: Moritella viscosa (assembly GCF_900120065.1). Lineage (NCBI taxonomy): Bacteria > Pseudomonadati > Pseudomonadota > Gammaproteobacteria > Alteromonadales > Moritellaceae > Moritella > Moritella viscosa. Next base: position 103,733 of record NZ_FPLG01000097.1, on the reverse strand, counting down.
ATTAATTCTTGGTGTAACCGCGATTGTGTCTGCGATGATTTTTCAGCATTATCTTTCGCTAATGATTCAACCATTGATTTCGCTTCGACAAATGTGGTCATCGCTTGTGTCACTTCTCCTCTGATATCCTCATTAAATTTATTTGAAGTATCAGATAATAGTCGTATTTCTTGTGCTACAACGGCAAAACCACGTCCCATCTCTCCAGCCCGAGCAGCTTCAATCGCTGCATTCAAAGAAAGTAAATTGGTTTGCCTAGCGATTTTCTGTGCATTATCAACAAGTCCATTAATATTATTCATCTGACTTTCCATCACTGCGATCTTATTGACAGCATCATTACTTTGCGCTGTAGTCTCCATCATTAAATCAGAACAAATATTAAGAAACTGGTGTGTTGATTCAATGAATGTTTTTAAATCAATTGCGTCAGGATCATAATATTCTTTCCCTGTAAGGGCTAAGGCTTTATCTTTAGAGATACTGAACAGTACTTTATGTAAAGATGCGGATTGCTCTGCTGACATACGCAATAACTGATAAAAAGCGCTATTTAAGGTGATAAACGACTCACTATTGATTTGCTGCGTTTTGTTCAAATCATCTTTTAATTCATCGATACATGGCGGGATCTCTTCTTGTAGCATACTGACCAATATCGCGTTGGTGTTCACCGATGTTATATTCTCAACATTTTCTTCCCTGGGTTTATCTACCGTCTTGCCCAAGAGAGTAGATACAAGTATCCACACTAATATTAATGTCACGACAATAGCCCCTGCAGCAAGCCATTCCTGTAAGAGCAACATCAGTAATAATGGCAGCAGAGCAGCACCTTGATAAAAATTAAATCGTGTCATATGCAATCCCTTTATCTGTTTTCTTTTGTGTCAATCTAGCTAACTTAGGGGCAATTAACGGCAAACTTAATATATCCATAACAGCTCCAATCCTAACTGCTGCACCAGGCATTCCCCAAACAACAGACGAAGCTTCATCTTGTGCGATAGTGACAGCACCAGTCTGTCGCATCAATAATAATCCCGCAGCCCCATCTTTCCCCATACCAGTTAGCATGACACCAACCGCTTTATCACCATACGTTGTCGCGACAGAATCAAACAACACGTCCACTGACGGTTTATGCCGATTAACCGCAGGACCATCAAACAATTGGCAAGTATAAACCAGCCCCGATTTATGCACTTTTAAATGACAGTCGCCTGGCGCTATATATACGTGATTAGGTTCTATTATTTGCTCATTAGTTATTTCCATCACAGTTAAGCGGCAATAGTCATTAAGCCGTTTGGCAAATGCACTACTGAAATTTTTAGGGATATGTTGAGTGACAACAATGGGAGGAAAAGGAGGCGTTAACGGTATTAATAATTCTCTTAATGCTTCGGTGCCACCTGTAGATGCACCAATAGCAATTAATCTATCACCCTGTATTTCTTGGGTCTTAATCTGAGAAATCACAGATTCACGCATAATACGTACATTGGCACCGACGGCGGATTTAACTTTAGCGCAAAGCTCATCACCAAAATAACCCAATGACTGCGAGCTTTTATCCGTAGGTTTAGCTATAAAATCAAATGCCCCTAGTTCCAATGCTTTTAATGTTACCGGCGCACCTTGCGAAGTAAGTGTAGATACCATAACAACAGGCATTGGACGCAGCCGCATTAGGTTATCTAAAAAAGATAAACCATTCATTCCAGGCATCTCAACATCAAGAGTGAGAACATCAGGTCGTATTTTCTTTATTTTTTCACGGGCATCAAAAGGGTCAACAGCACTACCAACAACGTCAATCAGTGGGTCTAAACGTAATAATGTCTCTAATATTTTTCTCATTAATGCAGAGTCATCGACAACAAGCACTTTTATTTTCTGCATAAAAGAGATCCCTATGGCACAGTTTAAATAATAAAGAGACAGCAGTCTTAACGTTGATAAACCGTTTGACCAACAAGCGTAAAGTGAGTGTTAAAGCCTTGTAAGCTTTCAGAATGACCAATAAAAAGATAGCCACCCGGCTTAAGTAGTGAATAAAACCGTTGAATGAGTTTTCTCTTCGTTTCATCATTAAAGTAAATTAAGACATTACGACAAAATATCACATCAAAAAGACCCGTCATTGGCCATTTAGCGAGTAAATTTAGTTGTTTGAACGTAATAATATCTTTCACTTTGTCATCCATAACATACTGATGATATTTTTTGATATCTGAACAATACCGAGTACGATAGGAAATAGGTATGCCCGCAAGATCATCGTAAATGCCATGTTGAGCATGAGATAACACATCACTATCTAAATCTGTTGCTAATATTTTTGTATCCCAATGCAGCAAGTTGTTTTCAATACTCATGGCGATTGAATATGGCTCTTGGCCTGTCGAACATCCTGCAGACCATATTCTAAGTTTTTTGTTTGCGTTGTGCCGTTTACAGTCAGGTAACGCTACTTGCTGTAAAAAGTCAAAATGATGCTTCTCACGAAAGAAAGCGGTTAAATTTGTCGTGATCGCATTAATAAACTCACTCTGTTCCCCACTGCAGCTATCTTGCAATAACTGACAATAAGCAGAAAAACTATTTAGCCTGAGATACCGAATCCTTTTCATTACCCGACCATAAAGCATATCTCGCTTGGACTCACCAAGTACAATACCGCACTGATGAAGAGCAAGCTGGGCTAAATACTTAAATTCCGCATCCTGCATGCTCATAATACTAAATGGATAGCGATGAGTATCAGCACAAAACTGCGGCATTAGTCATTCGTTGCCATAGGTTGTTGCGTTTTATGCTCATTAATTTGTTCAATATTTTGGAATTGATTCAGGTCTAATAACAAACTGGAGCTTAATAACACCACCATTTTATCGCGAATTGATACAAGTCCTCGAATCACTCTTGGTCCAGTATCCAAACCTAATTGTGGTGGTAAATTTATATCACTATGTGCAATCGTATGTACATCAGAGACAGCATCGACAACCAACCCCATTGTTTTTGATTTATCTTCTACTAATACTTTAACGACAATAACAACTGTCGTAGTGATGTATTTAATATTATTAAAACCAAACTTTTGTCGTAAATCTACGATAGGAACGATAGTGCCACGTAAATTAATCACCCCTTTCACATACTGCGGCATATTGGGGATCTCGGTACAAGGTTCCCAACCACGGATCTCTTGTACATCTAATATTTCGACGCCATATTCTTCATCTGCCATTATGAATGTCAAAAATTGAGAGGATTGTTCACCTGTGTCAATGTCCGCCAGCATACTGTATTCCATATCCATATCTCCTATTTAAGCAGCAACATGTGCCCGCAGGCCTTGTATTTGGCGTCGTTCATTCGTGACTTTTTTAACCATATCAGCAATATCTAAAATTAAAGCAACCGTTCCGTTACCTAAAATAGTAGCGCCGGATACACAGCTCACTTTCATAAAATTGTCTTCTAAATTTTTAATCACCACTTGCTGTTGCGCTGCCAAATCATCAACTAATAAACCATATTTATTATTGCCATGTTCAACAACAACTAATAGTCCATCGGTAATACACCCTAAGCTAGTTTCATGGTTTAGTACTTGGTAAAGTCGAATAATAGGAATAAATTCATCGCGTAATTTAAAGACCTCAGTTTGGTCCGCCAACTTAGTCACCATGCCATCTTTCAGTTGCAGTGACTCAATAATTGACATAATAGGTAAGATATACGTTTTATTACCTATTTCTATTAATTGACCATCCATAATAGAGAGCGTTAATGGTAAGCAAATCGAAAATAGACAGCCCTCTCCATCATGAGACTCAACTTTAATATCACCACCAAGCGATTCAATATTTTTCTTCACCACGTCCATGCCGACACCACGACCAGAAATGTCGCTGATCGTTTCGATGGTTGAAAATCCTGGCATAAAAATTAACTCATCAATCTGACTATGACTATAATGCTGATCTTGATTAGTAATGCCTTTTTCAATCGCTTTGGCATGGATTTTCGATCTGTTTAACCCTCGACCATCATCGCGGATCTCAATAATAATTTCGCCACCTTGATGAAATGCTGTGATCCCCAGACAAGCAACGTCACTTTTACCGGCACATTTACGTTCTTCGATGGTTTCAATGCCATGATCTAAAGCGTTACGAACGAGATGTATAATTGGATCAGTAAGTTTTTCAAGCATAATTTTATCTAGCTCCGTCTCTTCACCTTGCATCCTAAGCAGTACGTTTTTACCTAATTTCTCACTTAGATCTCTTACCATTCTAGGTATACGATTAAGGGCAAATTGGATCGGCAGCATTCTAATTTTCATCACACTATCTTGCATCTCACGGGTATGTTGAGATAACTGAACAAGGCCTTTTTTTAATTCTGGTAGTTTCTCAGCAGAAAAATTATGACCAAGCTCACTAAGCATCGCTTGAGTGATCACGAGTTCACCAACCATGTTAATTAACGCATCAACTTTATCAATTGATACCCGAATTGAATTTCTTTCAGTCGAGGGTTTATTTGTTATTGTTTTCGATACAACTTGGGTTATTTCGGGGTCAGCCAAACAATAATCTGTATTAAGACATTCAGCCTTGGAGTGAGGGAGAGTATTGGAATGTATAATGGTAATTTTTGAGTCATCTTCAACCCACTCAAATGCTTCTTTTATTTGCGACTCACTGATGTCGCTAATTAATTCTAGTTCCCAGCTAACATAAATATCTTCTGGTAATAACGCCTGCCATAATGGGAGTTCGGTAATCTTAGGGGTTACTTTTAACTCACCCATATCCTGTAATTCAGCAAAGATTAAACGAGGCTCATTGCCTTGCTTTAAAATATCCTGGCCCGGAATAAAGTTAATTAACCAAAAGCTATAATCTCGTGCACTAACAGCCAACTTAGCAGACTCAGTAACAGGCCTTTCATTATCATTCGATAATGCTTGTTGATTTATATCTAATTGTAACAATTGGTTATATTTACATTTAATCTCTTCTGCACTATTAGGGATTGATTCTGAATCACAGGCTAATAGTTGGATCCACTCTCTTAAACAATCAACAGTTTGTAAAAACAGACTAATATGCCTGTCAATAAGGACTAATTTTCCTGCACGCAAATCATCAAGTAATGTTTCTGCGACATGGGTAAATTCAGTGAGTTCATTAAAACCAAATGTGCCCGCCCCTCCTTTGATGGAATGAGCGACTCGAAAAATAGTATTAATGACTTCGCTATCAACTGAGCCAGGAGATAACTTTAGCAGTTCGGCTTCCATCACCTCTAACCCTTCGACACATTCTTCAATAAATACATTCTGGAATTGTTTAAGATCGATATCCATTCTTACCCCAATACTTTTTGCACGGTAGCAATGAGTTTTTCAGGGTTAAAGGGTTTCACTATCCAACCTGTCGCGCCAGCAGATTTACCATCCATCTTTTTGTCACTGCCCGATTCGGTGGTTAACATTAAGATAGGGGTAAATTTATAAGTTTGTTCATTACGTAGTTGCCTAATTAAGCTAATTCCGTCCATACGAGGCATATTGATATCAGAAATTATAAGATCAAAGTGTCCCGTTTTAGCTTTTTCTAATCCATCCACACCATCAACAGCGGCATCCACATGATAACCAGCCTGTTTTAGGGTGAATTGAACCATTTCACGAATGGATACCGAGTCATCGACAGCTAATATTCGTTTCATTAGAACACCTCATACTGATACGTAATTAAAATAAGATTCAAACCCCAGCGCTTTAACAACGGTAATAAATTTATCGGACGGTGATAGAAAGACAAGGGTCGTGTTATGTTTCATTAAATGCTGAGCATAAGCATAAAAAAGCTGGCAAGAGGAACTGTCTATATGAGTAACATTACGCGCATCAAGTACTTGAGAGTGAATGTTAAGAGGAAGCTTATCGAGTGTAGCTTTGAGGTCCGTGATCGATGCAATATCAATCTTCTCACCTAAATCCACGGCAATAGAGTGCTGTTCCATAATAACGAGTCCTATATTTACGCTAACGTATCATCAAACAAACTTAATTGTTTTTCTAACCAATCATGAGTATAGAAAAGGATTAAATAAATAAGCAGAAGATGATCAGAACTGTGATGTTAAAGCAAGATTTGAAAATTATGTCTAAATTTCAATATGGTGATCGGGTAAAGAAGGATAGATAGATAGATAGATAGATAGATAGATAGTCAATAATAGGGTTATTAACTATCTATCTTCAAGTACGATGGGTAATAAGGTGTGATTACATCCAATCGGTATTACGAATAATGCCGACTGCGACACCTTCAATATCAAAACTTTGGAAATTTAAATCAACACGAATTGTGCTCATTTCGTCATTTTCAGGATGCAGTAAAATTTCATTGTCCTGCTGTTCAAAACGCTTAACAGTAACTTCATCGTCAACACGTGCAACAACAACTTGGCCTTTACTGATATTTTTAGTTTTATGTACAGCTAATAAATCGCCATCCATAATCCCTATATTACGCATACTTTCACCACGTACACGCAGTAAAAAATCTGCCGTTGGCGTAAACATTGAAGGGTCAACATTATAGTGTGCTTCAATATGTTCTTGCGCTAAAATTGGCTCACCGGCGGCAACCTGCCCAATTAAAGGTAAACCACTGTCATTACTGGCTTCGTCAGCATCAACCAACAAACGAATACCGCGAGAAGTACCCGCAAGAATTTCGATATGGCCCTTTCGTGCTAATGCCTTTAAATGCTCTTCTGCAGCATTAGGTGAACGGAAACCAAGTTCCTTAGCAATTTCAGCTCGGGTAGGTGGCATACCAGTATTTTTAATATGTTGTTTAACTAATTCAAATACTTCTGCTTGTCTTTGTGTCAATGCTTTCATCATGAACCCTAACTGGTTTTATATACAGTTTCTTGTAATTATATACAGTATTATCAAGTTTGCAATATAAGCCTTGGGTATATCTGGATAATAATGAATTAATCGTTTGCTGGCGCTGAAACACAGATTTATGGCTACACATCTGATATTATTGAAGTAAGCACTCTCGCACTTTAAATAACAGAATGATAACACCTATGCAACAAACACCGTCAATGTTAAGTCGAAGTTTCGTTAACGGCTTAGTTAAATCTCAGTACGTACCAGATAACCCCGTTGATGCGTTAAATCTAGATTTAGCACGTCCTATTGTTTACGCTTTAAAAACTAAATCGATGACCGATCTCGTTGCATTACAACGAGCTTGTAAAGAGCTAGGGTTGCCCGATCCGCTAACACCAATCAAAGTTAACGGGGTCATTATTCCCAGTTATGTTTGCTTAGATAACCCAGCGCCACTCTTCGGCCGAGTAAAAGATACCGACGTATTTTTTGACGAATTTCAACAGCTATTACGTTTACACAAAGATGATAAAGCCCTTGATATTCAGTTAATGCCAGTGGCATTGTTCTGGGGACGCGCACCCGGTAAAGAAGGTCAAATACCACTACTGTCATTAGCAAACAGTATTTCACCAAGCCGTTTACGTAAAACAATCATTGTGGGTCTTAATCGCAAAGATAACTTAGTCCGTTTTAATAAACCTGTATCACTACGTTTCATGGCCGATCAGCATGGCACTGATGAAAAACTGGCGCAAAAATTAATTCGTGTCGCCAAAATCCACTTCAGTCGTCAGAAATTAGCAGCCTCAGGTCCTAAACTACCGAATCGCTATCAACTATTTGAGCAACTGCTACGTAATCCAGAAGTTAAAAAAGCCATCCAAATTGAAATCGCAGAACATAATATTTCAGCGAAAAAGGCGGAGAAACGTGCCAATGATTATATTGATGAAATTGTCAGTGATTTTTCTTATAAACTAGTCAAAAACACCAGTAATTTTCTGGGCTGGTTATGGAATAAAATCTACAGTGGGATCAAGGTAAATAACGCAGAACAAGTGCGTAAACTTGCTGCTGATGGCCATGAAATTGTCTTTATGCCTTGTCATCGTAGCCACATGGATTACTTACTTATTTCTTATGTGATTTACAATGAAGGTTTGATCCCTCCACACATTGCCGCTGGTATTAATCTTAACTTCTTCCCTGCAGGCCCTATGTTCCGTCGTGGTGGTGCATTCTTTTTACGCCGGACGTTTAAAGGCAATAAACTTTACGCAACTATCTTTAGAGAATATCTAAGTTTGTTATTCTCGAAAGGCTATTCTGTTGAGTTCTTTACCGAAGGTGGCCGCAGCCGTACAGGACGCTTATTACCGCCAAAAACAGGTATGCTTAACATGACCTTACAAGCGATGTTAAGAGAGCAAAGCCGACCAATTACGTTAGTGCCGGTATATCTAGGCTACGATCATGTAATGGAAGTAAGCACCTACGTAAAAGAATTATCCGGGGCTAACAAAAAGAAAGAAAGTCTATTCCAAGTATTTGGGATCGCCAAAAAGCTTAAAAATTACGGCCAAGCATTTGTTAACTTTGGTGAACCGATCAACCTTAACCAATATTTAAATAAGCACGTTGAAAACTGGCGTGATGACATGAATATGCCGGTTGAAGAACAGCCTGAATGGTTAAATCAAACAACACGTGACCTTGCAAATCAGGTGATGGTGAATATCAATAGTGCCGCTGCGGTAAATGCCTTAACTATTTGCGCATTGATTCTACACGCAGCCCCACATAAAGCTTTAAGCCGAGAAATTTTAGTTCAACAAATTGATAGTTACTTAAAACTACTGCGTAATAACCCGTATAGTGAATTCAGTACCTTGCCTGAAAACAGTGCAGAAGAAATCGTAGATCAAGCAATCTCACTGAAAAAGTTCACCGTACGTGAAGATAGCTTAGGACAAATGCTATCGATGTCATACGAGCAAGCCGTACTATTAACCTTCTACCGTAACAATATTTTGCACCTGTTTGCACTGCCGTCATTAATTGCAGCAATTGTGACTGAAAAGCCACAGACAAACGTAGATGAAATTAACGCTAAAGTTCGTCAGCTTTACCCGTTAATTAAAGCGGAATTATACTTGAAATATTCAGACCATGAATTAGATGATTGTATCACTGATACGTTAATTGAGATGCAGACACAGGGGTTAATCGTCAATAGTGACAGTGTCATTATACCGGTTAACGAACACTTAATGTCACTGAGACTACTTGCTGCAAGCATCCAAGAAACACTACAACGTTATGCGATTGTACTGACCGTATTAGAGCATAACCAAGTCATTGAAAAGAGCCAGCTCGAAGATCGTAGTCAGTTAATTGCCGAACGTTTATCATCGCTAAACGGTGTGAGTGCGCCAGAATTTTTTGATAAGAAAGTGCTCGCTATCTTTATTAATAAACTCCAAGAACTGCACTATTTATCAGATGCAGGCACTGCCACAGCCGATAAAATTAGCCAGTTAGCGAATATAGTCAGAAGCTTAACCACGCTTGAAGTGAAGCAAACAATCTCGGATGTAATGCTTAGTCAACAATCTAACGATACCTAACTAAGCTTCATCGGTGAGGATATTTAGTTAGATTAACGATAGATCCTCAGCATTACATATCGCGAATAATAAAAAAGGAGCTTAGGCTCCTTTTTTATTATGTTACGTACATAAACCCTACAAGTAACTTAAAAATAGACTCGCAAAAATAATCATACCGACATAATTATTATGTAAAAACGCTTTAAAACAAGAATCTCTATCACGATCTACGATCAACTTTTGTTGATAAACAAACAAGCCTGCAACGAGTATTAATCCCACAAAGTATACCGCCGGTAATACTAATAACCAGCCAAGTATGCCAAGGCATAATAATGATGACAATTGTAATAACCCTACGATCAATTTATCTTTTTTACCAAATAAAATCGCGGTAGATTTAATGCCAATTTTTAAATCATCATCTCGGTCAACCATGGCATATAAGGTATCGTAAGCAACAGTCCATAAAATATTTGCCACAAATAATAACCATGCATAACTCGGTACAGTATCTAGTTGCGCCGCAAAACCCATCGGAATAGCCCAACCAAATGCCATACCTAATACAACTTGAGGTAGATGGGTATAACGCTTCATAAATGGATAGCACGCGGCAAGGCCTACCCCCACAAACGATAATAGAATCGTCAATGTATTCATGGTTAACACAAGTAAAAAAGCCAGCAAGGTTAAGCAAAAGAAAAATATCAACGCTGCACGGCTTGATATACGCCCAGAAGCAAGCGGCCTATTTTCAGTGCGTTTTACATGACCATCAACATGCCGATCAGCAAAATCATTAATGACACACCCCGCCGCACGCATTAAAATAACCCCCAATGTAAACACGAAGAGCACATCTAACTTAGGGAGCCCTTCAGCTGCAATCCACAGCGCCCACAGCGTTGGCCACAATAACAGCAAGGTACCAATAGGCTTATCCATACGAGTAAGCTGTATGTAATCTTTCATTTTTGATGTCATGAACGACATAGAGTTAACGTCCTTTTATTATTTATACGCTAAGGCATCAGGTAAAAACACTTCAGAAACAAGTAATGACTGCCCACCTAATAGAAAACACGAACGACGCCCGAATAACGATGTTTTAGGAGCAGATGAAAACAGATGAGACAATGAATATACTTTACTGTGTGAATGAAATTCAGCTATTTCAATTTCACTACGTTGCATATCTGGTGCGCTAAACAATACGCTACCTAATGAACGATTCCCTAACTGCTCCAGTTCACCACCTGGTGCAGTTAGCGTATTTAACGGGATAACGCTACGCGCAAAGACCCAAGGTACGCCATCAAGTTTTAATAGTACTTCACGAACAAAACCTAAGTTATCTGTTAGGTTTAATCTAATCTTTTCATCGTCGGATAATTGATAATGGCCTTCAGCTAATATTTCAACCGTAAATGTCTGACAATGTTGCTTCAATCTAGCAGTTAATGACCCCGTATCAACGAGCCAATCATAAAGATTCGCAGATAGTTTTTCTTCTAATATAGTTGGCCACAACCACTTCGAATCACAGCCAATAGGATAGTTTAGTAATGTCTGCTCACTCGTTTGTGTATTTTTTATATTGTCTGACATATTATAAATTACTTTTTCAACAACGAAATCAGGCATAATTATCTGCTATTCAGACCAAGATTGTAAGCAAGGACACAAGTTGTTAACTGATTTATTTAATTAATCATTTGAAAGTGAGTATACTGACCCACAACGACCCTATTTTCACGCCCCATTTAACTAAGGATACGGTAAATGAAAAAATTATTCTGGCTCTTGTGTATGATCACGGCCTCACTATCTTCCACTGCCGTATCTGCTAACGATAAACCTGTGTATATTTATTTCGGCCTAGAGCCCGATATTATTACAAACTATATCAGTGAAACAAACAAAATTGGTTTCATCAGCGTCTCTATAGAATTTATGCTGGCAGATAAAAAAAAATTAACTGTGATTGAAAAACATGAGCCCTTGATCAGAGATAAAATAATTTCATTATTAGGTCAGCAATCACCACAACATTTACGCTCTCTCACAGGCCGAGAAGAGGTCAGAAAAATGATCCAAAATGAAGTGAACAGCTTACTAAAACAAGAAAGTGGTGAAGCCGTTATTGAGAACCTATTATTTACCAAATATATATTAATGTAATCAAAAAAGGAGTAAGCCGCCAAGCCTACTCCTTTATCAATTTACATCACGAATACAATCAGCTAGTCACCCATGTATTTAAATAGCATTAACTTTTAATCGCATTAATGATCGCAGTCGTAGAGCAACCATCTTCGAATTGTAAGATATTAACTTTGCCACCATTCGCCAGCACTTGTTTATGCCCAGCGATCTCTTCCACTTTGTAATCACCACCTTTAACTAATACATCAGGTAGCAATTCAGAGATTAAACGCTCTGGTGTTTCTTCAACAAACTCTACAACCCAATCAACGGCACCTAAGGCAGCAAGAACTGTCATACGGCGGTCACAAGTATTGATCGGACGACCAGATCCTTTTAAGCCACGTACAGAAGCATCAGAATTAACCGCCAAAATTAAACGTTGCCCCAGTTTACGTGCCGAATTTAAATAAGACACGTGACCCGCATGCAGAATATCAAAACAACCATTAGTCATGACAATCTCTTCGCCACGTAACTTAGCTGATTTAACCGCAATTTTTAACTGTTCTTCGCTTAATACGCCAAACCCACTTTCATGAGAGCCGTAAACAGAGTTAGCTAATTCAATCGGACTTACCGTCGAAGTACCAATTTTAGCAACGACAACGCTTGCCCCCGCATTTGCTAATGCGCAAGCTTCTTCGAGTGATGTACCCGCAGATACAGCCGCCGCTAATACTGAAATAACAGTATCGCCAGCACCTGTCACGTCATACACTTCTTGCGCTAATGCAGGAAGGTGAAATTCATCTTGCTCAGCTCGAATTAAGGTCATGCCTTTTTCACTACGCGTAACTAATAACGCTTCGAGATCATATTCAGTAATTAATTTTCGGCCTTTATCAACAAGGTCTTGTTCATTCTTACAGTATCCAACAACCGCTTCAAATTCCGATAAATTTGGCGTTAACAAGGTCGCACCACGGTATTTTTCAAAATCACAGCCTTTTGGATCAACAAAAACTTTAACGCCTTGTTGCTTTGCTGCTTGGATCATTTGTTGCACTTCAACCAAGGCACCTTTGTTATAGTCCGATACGATCATGACTGAATAATCCGAAAAATTATCAATCGTTTTGGCGACTAAAGGTTGGGTATCGACTGCCGCAACTGATTCTTCAAAATCTAATCTAATCACTTGCTGACCACGGCTTAATACACGTAATTTAGTGATCGTTGGATAATCATCTAATTGCAAAAAATCACAAATAACATCAACAGCATTCATTTTCCCGCATAGCGCTTGTGCAGCTTCATCATTACCCGTTAAGCCTAAAAGTTTTGCACTAGCGCCTAAAGCCGCAAGGTTAAGCGCAACGTTAGCGGCACCACCAGGGCGATCTTCAACATTATTCACTTTAACAATAGGGACTGGCGCCTCGGGAGAAATACGACTCGAATCGCCCGTCCAATAACGATCTAACATTACATCGCCAACGACTAATATTTTTGCATTGTTAAAGTCAGGTAAAATGATTTCCATTATTCTCTCGATAATTTCTAATTAGAAGATTTAAATTTATGGTCTAAAAATGCTTGGCCACAACCAACCATTAAACCAAGTACATGTGCAGCGTTAGCAACATTAAAACCAAATATTGGGAAAAAGCCGAGCACAAGCCAAACCAGCATAAAACCAACATAAGGCTTGGGTAAACTAATACCCTGTGTTGGCGCTAACCAACCAGTCCACCAAATATAACCGACCAAGGCATAAACCACACCCGATAAACCACCAAAGTTAGGTCCTGCTAATAAAAACTGACCGATATTGGGTATTAACGCAGCAACTAAAAACAACAGTAATAATTTTTTACTGCCCAGCTTATTTTCAATTTGGCCACCAAGATACCACCACCATAATAAATTAAATACTAGGTGCAAGACTGAAAAATGCATGAGCGCAGGGGTGAATAAACGCCAAACCTCACTCAGTGAGCTAATACTTAAATCAAAAGGAAAATGCAACGCAGCATAGATAAATTCATTTTGTGTCAACATGCTAAAATACATCGCTGCAAAGACAGCCACACTCAAAATAAAAATAGTGAGGGTCACTTTACCGGCATGCACTAAAAAGTTGGACAACATATTACCCGAAGCATAACTAAAATTTGCCGTACGCGTATCAGCGACATCCCAAGACGCGGCTTGGTATTTATCTTGATAAGGGTCAGCCAAAAACATATCGAGTTCTTGTGATGCAACTTCAACATGGGTCATCGCGGGTAGACAAATCGCAAACCCGTCTTCTGTTTGTGCGACTTTCGAATCAATTTTTTGCACTGCTAAATAATCTACAAAAGCCTGCGCCATACGTGGATTATTAATTACACCAATCTCAATCATGCTATTACCTATTTTGTCACAAACGCACATTCTCGACGCCAAGCTTCAAACCCACCGTCCATGCTGTATACGTTTTCAAAACCTTGTTCCACTAAATATTGCGCCGCACCTTGGCTACTACGGCCATGATAACAAACAACCACAACAGGCACATCAAAGTCAGTTTGCTGCATGAAGTTACCTAACACTGAGTCAGTGAGATGCAATGAATCTTCAATATGTCCATCAGTAAATGATTGAGGGTCGCGAATATCGACAATTTTAACACCTGTACTATCACTGATTAATTGTTGGACCTCATTAATTGAAATATGTTTAAAACTATCCATGCTACACCTTAAATATAATTTTTTTCGTTCTATGATATCCGTATTAAAGATTAAATTTAATGATTCAAGAACGAACTATTAGTTTATGATGATATTATCACATTGCTCATATTGATACAGAAGGGAATACCAGATGCTTAGCCGCTCACTTTACACCGCGTTACTTTATGCAACTTCACCCTTGATATTTTCTCTACTGTTAAAGACAAAAAAAGGTAAACCACCGGTTGGGGAGCGCTGGAAAGAGTTTGTAGGTATCACACCGGAATTAGCGCAATCACAGCAACCGATCTGGATCCATGCAGTTTCGGTAGGAGAGGTTATTGCAGCCACCCCCATTATCAATGCCTTGCAACAACACTACCCTGAACAACCATTACTCATTACGACGACAACGAGTACTGGTGCAGAGCGTGTTGCGGCCTTAACAGGTAACATCGAACACAGATACTTTCCTGCAGATTACCCTTGTGCGATAAAGCAGTTTATTAGCCGCATGAAGCCAACACTTTGTTTAATTATGGAAACCGAGTTATGGCCTAATATGCTGACTATTTGTAACGATGAAAATATTCCAACTATAGTCGTCAATGCACGATTATCAGAAAAATCACAACAAAAATACCAACGGTTTCAATCATTGTTTTCATCGCCATTACAAAAATTGACCCATATTTTATGTCAAGATGAAAATGATCTACGCCGTTTTAAAACGTTGGGGTTAAGCCAAACGCAGCTTTCTGTCACTGGTACCGTTAAATTTGATATCCAGTTCTCAGATACCATCATCAATCATGGCTTATCACTGCGCGAGCAGTTTGGTAAACAACGCCCTGTCGTCATCGCCTCAAGTACGCATAAAGGTGAAGATGAAATCGTGCTTGCCGCATTTGAAAAAGTAAAACAACATCATGATGCATTATTAATATTGGTACCACGCCATCCAGAACGCTTCGATGATGTTGCGACACGCTGCTTAGATAAATTTCCACACACACAACGACGCAGCCAAACTAAAGCGACAGATAATCTAAATAACATTGACGTTTATTTAGGAGACAGTATGGGTGAGATGCCAATTCTACTCGCTGCCAGTGATATTTGCTTTATGGGCGGAAGTTTAATTGGGGATAAAGTCGGTGGACATAACTTATTAGAACCTGCCGCATTATCAAAAGCATGTATCACAGGTCCAAGTTATTATAATTTTGCTGACGTAACAGCTCAATTACTTGTATGTGATGGGGTTGCGGTCGTTAATAATGAGCTTGAATTAGCCAATAAAATAAATGAATTGATGACACAGCCAGAGATTGCAGTGGTCATGGGACAACAAGCAAAAAGTGTCGTAGAGAAGAACAAAGGCGCATTAACCAAGATTATGCAAAAACTAACCTTTTACATCGACCAAACACTCAGTCAAGCTAATACAAAATAGTGTCTATCGTCAATATGGTTTATCTTTTCACGAAATAATCAGCGATAAGAAAAACCATATTGCATACTTACACAGTCAATAAGAGTCAATAAAACTAGCCATTTATCTCAGGTATAACCGTTTCAGCCGTCGCTAAACGTAAGTAATATTCACGCATATGCTGATAATCGACAAGGGCTTTTTCAGTAAAGTAAGGCTTCATCATGAAAATAGATTTCAGAATGCCACGATAAATATCCGTCTTATATACTTTTGCATCTTTACTTATTGTGGTGCGATAACTTACCCAAGACACAAGCACAACCTTAATCGAGTTGGCTAATTCGTCCAGATCTTCCATCGGAATATTCACCACTTTATTTTTCTGTAAAGAGAATAACAAATCCACTTCACGCTGTGCTGACACTTCTTGGAATTTTAAATATTTTTTATGTAAGTTTGGATCTCGAGATAACAGGGTCGGTAAACTGTAATACAAAAATCTAAAACGCCACATCGTTTCAAACATCGAATCTAAATAACTCATCATCACTTCTAATGTCACGTCACCTTCACGGTGAGGTTGGAAATGCTCCGCTAAATAATTCACATATTGATCAAAAATAGAGTCAATAATGTCTTCTTTATTACGAAAGTGATAATAAAGATTGCCAGGACTAATACCTAAATGTGCGGCAATATGATTTGTCGTTACGTTACGCTCACCACATTCATTAAACAGCTCAAGTGCAGTATGGATGATCTTATCTCTGGTTTTCATGAAAATGACCGCTTTGATTTATAATGGAATACTCAATACTCGCACATTTATTGCTAAATGACACAGTGTAATATCCCATTGTTAGAATGTTCGCTCAATTATGATAACCCGCGAATAATAAATCCCAATCTGTCTCTTGCCATTTGAACGCCGTATCTTTCGTTTTTTCTTTCACAAAAGAGCGCTTTAACCGCGCTAAATTATCTTTTTTCCACGAATTTGCAGCTGGTTTAAATTTGCAGCGATCAAAATCGATAAGCCACCACTTACCCTTTCCATCGAGAATAATATTATGGGTATTTAAATCTGCATGCCATAAATTAACATCATGGAAACGTCTTATCATGGCTCCAATTTGTCTATAATCATCACTCGTTAACGCACGATCTTTTAATACCGCAACTAAATCGTTAGCCCCTGCAATTTTCTCGGTAATCAAATCAGCATGATAAAACAATCCTTGTTTAATAATCTGACCAGCAATCGGGGTTGGTGCTGGCAAGTTTTTATCCACAAGTTGCTGAGTCACCACAAATTCTTGGTAAGCGCGGGTATTCTTTAACCCAGTATAAAAATAGGCATCTTTAATTAACTTCGCAACCAAACCTCCACGATGATAATGACGTAACACAAATTCATTATCGTTTATTTTAAAAAACCAGGTAATACCACGACCAAACGCTGAACCAATAATCGCATTATTACGTTGCCAATATGCCCCATCAAAATATTCTGGGGTGATCTCGCCTTTTAATTCGTCCTGAAAAAATAAGACTCTAGCGCCTTGTGTCTCTATTAACATGTGATCTCCAAAAAAACTTCGTCGATAAATTTTACATTACCTCAAACGATTTGCATAATAGCCTTTTACATTCAACAACTAGAAATGATGAATATGACCCCTCCACAGAGTATCTGTATTTTACGTTTTTCCGCAATTGGTGATGTTTGCCATGCTGTATCTGTTGTACAAGCAATTCAGCGCCAATACCCAAATGCAAAGATCACTTGGGTGATAGGAAAAATAGAAGCCATGTTAGTTGGGGACATCAGCAATGTTGAATTCATTATTTTTGATAAAAAAGCCGGACTAAAAGGCTATTCAGACCTACGCAAAAAATTAAATAACCGTCAATTTGATGTATTACTGCATATGCAAGTTGCACTCAGAGCTAGTGTCGCAAGTTTATGTATTAAAGCCAAACAGCGCTGGGGATTTGATAAAAAAAGAGCCAAAGAAGGCCAGTGGCTATTCACTAATCATAAAATCAAGCCGCAATCACAACCCCATGTACTCGATGGTTTTATGGCGTTTGCTGAAGCGATTGGCGTACCCGTTGCACCTCCGCAATGGAATATCCCACTTTCAACCCAAGATAACTTATGGGCGCATTCACAATTAAGCCACGAAAAGAAAAATTTTATTATTTGCCCATCAGCAAGTAAAGCAGAACGTAATTGGTCGACAGAAGGTTATGCCGAAATAGCCAATTATATGCATGAGCAAGACTATCAAGTATCAATATGTGGTGGCCCGACAGACAGTGAAAAGCAACTCGCTAAAGATATAATGCAACTCACCACAGCACCAATTAATAACCTTGTTGGTGAAACATCATTGAAACAATTGCTCGCTATTTTAAAACATGCTGATCTTGTATTAGCACCCGATACCGGCCCTGCACATATGAGTACCACTGTCGGGACTCCCGTTGTTGGCTTATACGCGCACAGTAACCCTGGGCGTACAGGGCCTTATAATAACCTTAACGATGTCGCTGAAGTTTACCATCAACATTTACCAAACAGTGAATGGGGGCAACGAGCGAAGGGACCTGATTTAATGAATGATATTTCGGTTGCCCAAGTTAAGTTGTGCCTAAAAAAATGGCTTTAAAGCCCAAAATTAAAATTAAAGTAATATGGAATTACACCTGTTCTTCTATGATTACTTATAAATAAAAATAAGAATATGGGTTGTATGATCATGTCAAAGAAATATCTTTTTTATATTAGCCAAAATTACAGTTTCGCAATATTAAGACCTTTACAGTCTGAGATTAAACGTCGAGGCGGTAATGTAAAGTGGTTCCTAGAACCAAATGTGAACGCAAGTTATTTATCTGTTGATGAAGAACAGTTAACCACAGTAGAAGCGATACAAGCCTTTAACCCTTTTGCTGTATTTGTACCAGGGAACGTTGTACCTAGTTTCATACCAGGTATTAAAGTGGGCATTTTTCATGGCTTTGATGCAGGAAAATTAAATCGTCGTGGTGAAGAAGATCATTATCAAATCCGAGGATGTTTTGACTTATATTGTACATTTGGGCATAAAGTAACTCAGCAATTTTCTAAATTAGCTAAATCAGATCAAACCTTTAAAATTACAGATACGGGCTGGCCGGCTGTCGATCCGCTATTTTCATTAGCACCGATCAATAATCCATATCACGATATCAACGATAATCGTAAGACTGTATTATTATGCTCAACATTTTCTCGTAATTTAACTTGCGCACCTCACGTTTATGATACGATCGCACGCTTATCAAAAACAGGTAAGTGGCGCTGGTTAGTACAATTTCATCCTAAAATGGATAGCGAAATCGTAGCGAAATATAAAACATTGGGCAGTGATAATTTACAATTTATTGAGACCGATAACGTCATTCCAATATTACAAGCTGCCGACGTGATGCTTTGTGATACGTCATCAGTATTATTAATGTTTTTACTACAAAGAAAGCCAGTCGTTACCTTTAAAGGTAACCAGCAAGGAAAGCACCTCATCAAGGTGAGCACACCAGAGCAAATTGAATCAGCGTTAACAGAAGCGTTAACACAGCCTGATGAACTCATGCGACACATTGATGATTACATAAAATATATTCATGCGTATACAGACGGTAATTCAAGTGCCAGAGTATTAGATGCAGTTGATAACTTCACTTATGACTCATTAAAAGCCAAGCCATTAAATCTATTACGCCAACTGAAATTAAGAAAAAAATTAGGATACTGGAAACTATCATGACAGTAAAAGTTATTTACCCTGGTACATTTGATCCCATCACCAATGGTCATACTGATTTAATCGAACGCGCAGCAAAATTGTTTGATCACGTCATTGTTGGCGTAGCCTTTAACCCAACCAAAAAGCCGTTCTTTAATCTTGATGAACGCGTGCAATTAGCAAAAACCGTAACAGCACATTTAGATAATGTGGAAGTGGTAGGGTTTAGCGGGTTATTAGTTGATTTTTCTAAAGAATATAATGCATCTGTATTAATTCGAGGGTTACGAGCGGTATCTGACTTTGAGTATGAATTCCAACTTGCGAATATGAATCGTCGCTTAAGCCCTGATTTAGAAAGCGTATTCCTAACACCGTCTGAAGAGAATTCATTTATCTCTTCAACACTGGTGAAAGAAGTCGCTATTCACAACGGTGATGTCGCACAGTTTGTCGCACCAATTGTTTGTCAGGCTATTTTAGACAAAATTGCAGAAAAATAGCCCATTAAGTAAACTTAGGTTAGCGTTGACATTGATTACAATAAATCGTGTTGCGCTGGCCGATCTTCACCGCTTGTAATACTTCACCACATTTCGGGCACGGCTTCCCACTCTTACCATATACTTGCAGTTCCTGCACAAAATAACCTGGTTTACCATCAGTCTGAGTAAAATCCTTCAGTGTCGTACCACCTTGCTCGATGGCTTTCGCTAATACTTGTTTCACTTCTTCCACGAGTACTTTATAACGCTGTAAAGACACATTACCCGCGGCACGTTTTGGACTGATGCCAGCAGAGAACAAGGCTTCATTGGCATAAATATTACCGACCCCCACCACGACATGGTTATCCATTAGAAATGACTTAACCGGCACTTTCCGTGCTCGCGAGCGCTCAAATAAACGTTGTGCGGTAAACTCACTGGTCAGCGGTTCAGGTCCTAATCTGGCTAATAATTTATGCTCAAGCACATCACCCACTTGCCACAATACCGATCCAAAACGCCTAGGGTCGTTCAGACGAAGACATTTACCTGAATTCAACACTATGTCTACATGATCATGCTTTTCGACTGCTACAGTCGAATCAAGCACTCTTAGACTACCAGACATCCCCAAGTGAATGATGATTGTGCCTTTTTCAGTCTCGAGTAATAAATATTTAGCTCGGCGACGTACGCTTAGCACTGTACAGTCCACCGCATCCTGTAGTGCAATTGGCACAGGCCAACGTAATTGTGCATTACGCACAACTATCTTAGTGATTTGTGCATTTTCGAGATAAGGGGCAATGCCTTGACGGCTTACTTCAACTTCTGGTAATTCAGGCATGTGTCAATCCAGTAGGTAAGAACTTAATCTGTTGATGATAAAAAGAAATAAATAAAATAACTAGCGAGGTAATAAAACTTGTAATTCAGATTCATCAATTTGCAATAACTGGCCCTGCCAATTTTGTAGCAAATAACCGCTATCAATTTGGTATAAAATTAGCGTAACAGGTTCAGATAAATTGGCCAGTTCGAAAGATATATTAATACCGTAGGCCAAATTAGCAATCACAATATCGTTAATCACAGGTTTAAAAGTGGCTGTTTCCCACGCTTTAATAATTTGTTTAAGTTGCGATTGTGAAAGACCTAACTCCGGCAATGTAGCAAGTTGGCTACCTACACGCTGGATCTGGATATTATCAAACTGCATCGACAATACCACGGCATGAGCAGGCAACGCCGCTTGATATTGACTCGTAGACTCATCACCCTCTATTTTTTTTCCTGAATATTGAAATACCAGCATCATCGCCAGTACCGCAAATATTAATACGTTATTCCAACCTCGTCGTGATAACTGCACGCTAAAATCCTTCTAATCTCTGATATCGCATCTTGAAGTAGTTTCGGTATATATATCAATAAGTATATGCAAATTACGTGAAAACGTCGGATTGGGCAAGGTAGAAACAAGGAATTTTAGGCAAAAAAAAACCCAGCAAAAGCTGAGTTTTCAATATTTGAACATAAAACCAAGGATTACTTGATTTTACCTTCTTTGTACATAACATGCTTACGAATAACTGGATCAAATTTTTTGATTTCCATTTTTTCAGGCATGTTTTTTTTGTTTTTATCAGTGGTATAGAAGTGACCTGTACCAGCAGATGAATTCAGACGAATTTTATCGCGCATAATAGAGTTCCTTAAACCTTCTCACCACGGGCACGCATTTCAGCAAGAACTGAATCGATACCCTTTTTATCAATAATACGCATACCTTTACAAGTAAGGCGTAACTTTACAAAGCGGTTTTCGCTCTCAACCCAAAAACGGTGTGTATGTAGGTTTGGCAAAAAACGGCGACGAGTGCGGTTTTTTGCGTGAGAAACGTTATTACCAACAGCTGGTTTTTTACCAGTGACTTGGCATACTTTAGACATGTCGTCTTCTCCAAATATTTTCTTGCTCGAGCAAATATACAGCGTCTTGTTGGCCGTCGCCCAAGACGCGTGCTAAAGGCGGCATTTTATACAGTAAATTAAAACATAGAGCAAGCTTTTTATATTTCTCAGGTAGTGGTAAATATAAAATTCACACCCACCCTCGCTCTGCAAAGCTCGCTATGTCGCTGTCACCTATAACAAAATGATCGAGGACTTTAACATCAATTAATTGTAAGGCTGAAATAAGTTTATCTGTGATCATACGATCTGCACGGCTGGGTTCAGCAATACCAGAAGGATGATTATGGGCAAATATTACTGCCGCAGCATTTCTTTCTAACGCTTTTTTAACCACAACTCTCGGATAAACACTAGCACTGTCTATTGTGCCATAAAACAACTCTTCAAAGCGAATAACTCGGTGCTTATTGTCTAAAAATAATACCGCAAAGACTTCATGAGGCTGATCGCGCAATTTTGCGCGTATGTAATCTCGACTTTCTTGGGGGTTCGTTAACGCATCACCACGCTCTAATTTTTCAGCTAAAAAGCGCCGAGACATCTCAACAGTGGCTTGTAACTGTACATATTTTGCCACTCCTAATCCCTTCGTCTGACAGAATTCATGCTCACTCGCAGCAAACAAGGATCTTAACGTGCCAAATTCAGCTAAAATATGCCGAGCCAGCATCACCACATTAGTCCCTTTAATCCCCGTCCGTAGAAAAATCGCCAATAATTCGGCATCCGATAGTGATTGTGGGCCAAACTTAACCAATTTCTCTCGGGGCATCTCATCTCTGGGTAATGCTTTTAATTTCATCTGTATCCACCATTTAACATAACATCCTGATAGCTTAGTAATTCGATGAATAAAAGAGCTGGATAATGATAAAACAGTGAAATAGTTCAAATTTATGGATTTGATAATGACGTGTATAAAATTAATCACAAACCTTAGCATCTGATAATTTAATTATGGTATTGTTATTACGTTATTAGAATAACCTTTCAGATTTTAACGTGGAATACACAATGACTGTAATTGCCAATAAACGTATCTTGCTCGGTATTACGGGCGGCATCGCTGCTTACAAATGTGCAGAATTGACGCGCCGCTTAACGGAACAAGGCGCAGAAGTTCGCGTCGTGATGACTCAATCAGCACTAGAATTTATTACCCCGCTCACCATGCAAGCAGTCTCTGGATTCCCCGTTGCCCATAGTTTATTGGATCCTGCAGCCGAAGCAGGTATGGGTCATATTGAATTAGCGAAGTGGGCAGATTTAGTGTTAATCGCGCCTGCAACCGCTAATTTCATTGCCAAGTTCACTGCTGGTATCGCCGATGATTTACTCTCAACATTGTGTTTAGCCACACCCGCACCGATTGCCATTGCGCCGGCGATGAATCAAGTTATGTACCAAGCGCCAGCAACACAAGCGAACTTAGCGACACTAAAACAGCGAGCCGTGCCACTATGGGGACCCGCTTCAGGCGCCCAAGCTTGTGGTGATGTGGGCCCTGGTCGAATGGTAAATCCCGATGAACTCGTCACTGCTGTTATCAATTTCTTTGCCGCTGAAGCACAACCACAAGTGCTCGCGGGTAAAAATATAATGATCACTGCAGGACCAACTCGCGAGGCGATTGATCCAGTACGTTACATCAGTAATCACAGTTCAGGAAAAATGGGTTACGCCCTCGCACAAGCAGCCTCTGCGCTCGGCGCTAATGTAACGATAGTGAGTGGCCCTGTCGCATTAACTCCGCCATCTGATTGCAATATAGTAAAAGTAACGAGCGCCTTAGATATGCATAATGCTGTTATGTCTGACATTAACCAGCAAGATATTTTCATTGCTTGTGCAGCCGTCGCTGATTATCGCCCAGAAGCCATCGCCGAACAGAAAATAAAAAAGACCAGTAGCGACGAAATGATCGTTCGTATGGTCAAGAATCCCGATATAGTTGCCAGCGTTGCAGCGCTCGAAAAATCTCCTTTTACTGTCGGTTTTGCTGCAGAAACACAAGATGTTGAACATTATGCACGCGACAAAATGCAACGTAAAAATCTTGCTATGATTGCAGCAAATGACGTGTCACAATCCGGCCAAGGCTTCAATGCCGAAGACAATGCATTGACCGTATTTTGGCCACAAGGCAATGCACAAATAGCATTAGCAAATAAGCAAGATGTAGCGACACAATTACTGCAGTTAATTGCAACTCAGTTCAATGCCAATACATAACGATAACTAAAGTTACATTCAAAACTCTACCTTGTCTTGCGCTAACGCAATGCATTGTAGATCTATCAATTGATATATTCAGTGAAACAAACAATGAAGCAAATAGAAGTAAAAATATTAAATCCACGCGTGGGTAAAGAATTTCCATTACCAAGTTATGCAACACCAGGTTCGGCAGGTTTGGATCTACGCGCTTGCCTTGAACAACCACTCACGGTTAATCCAGGTGAAACGCATTTGATCCCAACAGGTATTGCCATTCATATTGCAGACCCAACGATGGCAGCAACCATTTTACCGCGTTCAGGCTTAGGGCATAAACACGGTATCGTATTAGGTAACTTAGTTGGTTTAATCGACTCTGATTATCAAGGTGAGTTAATGATCTCATGTTGGAATCGAGGTCAAGACAGCTTCAGTATTCAACCGGGCGATCGTATCGCTCAAATGATGATAGTGCCAGTAATACAAGCACAATTAACCATCGTTGAAGAATTTGATAGCAGTGAACGTGGCGAAGGTGGCTTTGGCCATTCAGGTAAGCAATAACGGTTAACACCATTCTAGGATGAAAAAGATGTCAACAAGCACTAAAAAAAATCGTCGAGAACAAATTTTACAAGCGTTAGCGCATATGCTGGAGACCAATCCAGGTCAGCGTATCACGACCGCAAAACTCGCTAAAGAAGTCGGCGTATCAGAGGCAGCTCTCTATCGCCACTTCCCAAGTAAAGCGCGTATGTTTGAAGGTTTAATTACCTTTATCGAAGATTCAATATTAGCGGGTATTAATCAAATCTTAAACGAAGAAAAAGATACCATTACTCGTTGTCATCACATCCTGCATCTACTGTTGGTCTTTACCGAGCGTAACCCTGGCATCACCCGGATTATGACTGGCGATGCACTACAAGGTGAGCACGAACGCCTCGGTGAACAGATCAGCGCCTTGTATGCCAAGATTGAAACACACTTTAAACAAGTGCTACGTGAAAAGAAAATGCGTGAAGGCACTGGTTTTAGTTTAGACGAAGGTACGTTAGCCAATTTATTACTGGCGTATGCAGAAGGGCGTATTAATCAATACGTACGCACTCGCTTTGCGTTAAAACCAACGACTGATTTTGATCTGCAGTGGAACTTCTTGCACAAGCAGTTATTGCAAAGTTAATCTCGACAAAGGTAATTTGTAATTACCGCAAAGTGTAAAAACAAAAAAGGCTACCGAGGTAGCCTTTTATTTTTATAACAATGGTATATCTATGACAGCTAATTAGATGCCGTAGTTTTCACGGTATGTTTTTACATTTTCAAGATGTTGTTGCATTTCTGGCTTATCAGCTAAGAAAGTAACGAGATCACCTAACGTCACTATTGATAATACTTTACACGCATAATCACGTTCAATTTCTTGGATTGCAGATAATTCGCCTTTGCCTTTTTCTTGGCGATCTAGCGCTATTAACACACCCGATAGTTCAGCGTTATGTGCTTGGATGATATCCATTGACTCACGGATTGCCGTACCCGCAGTTATCACATCATCAACAAGCATAATACGACCTTTAAGTGCAGAACCCACTAATGTACCACCTTCACCGTGGTCTTTTTTCTCTTTGCGGTTAAAGCAGTAAGGTGCATCAATACCATGATGATCGTTCAGCGCAACAACAGTTGTTGTCGCAATTGGGATACCTTTGTAAGCAGGACCAAATACCACATCGTATTCGATACCAGAATCAACTAAAGCAGCTGCATAGAAACGGCCTAGACGTGATAAGTCACGACCCGTGTTAAACAAACCAGCGTTAAAGAAATAAGGGCTAGTACGACCAGACTTTAGAGTGAATTCACCAAACTTAAGTACTTCTTTTTCTAAAGCAAACTCAATAAATTCGCGTTGATAATCTTTCATCGTTTTCCCCTATTATGATTAATTAAATGTTGTTAACTAAAAGCAACTTCACCTAAAAAGCCTAATAATATGGGGTATATTATTAGGCAATTAATATTGTTAGCGCTCGGCGACTAACGATAAGCGCCGCTATTCTAACAAGCTTTACGCTTTAATCAAGCTATCACCGAGTGCTTTCTTTTGTTCTACAATAATCTGCTCGATACCATCTTTTGCTAACGCTAGCATGCTTAGCATTTCTTCGTGACTAAACGGTTCGCCTTCAGCAGTCCCTTGGATCTCAATAAACTTACCTGTTTCAGTCATCACCACATTCATATCTGTTTCAGCGTCTGAATCTTCTGGGTAATCTAAGTCGCAAACAGCTTCGCCTTTATAGATACCAACAGAAACTGCTGCGATCATAAATTTAATTGGGCTAATCTTTAATTTACCTTTACGGATTAGAAACTCAACCGCATCAGCCAGTGCCACACAAGCGCCTGTAATGGCAGCCGTACGCGTACCACCATCAGCCTGAATAACATCACAATCAATTAAAATCGTGTGTTCACCTAATGCCCCAAGATCGACACAAGCACGTAATGAACGCGCAATCAGACGTTGAATTTCCATCGTACGTCCACTTTGTTTACCACGTGCAGCTTCACGATGCATACGTTTGTGCGTCGAGCGCGGTAACATGCCGTATTCAGCCGTAACCCAACCTTGTCCTTTACCTTTTAAAAAACGTGGTACACCATTTTCAACCGTCGCTGTACACAATACTTTGGTATCGCCAAATTCAACTAATACAGAACCTTCTGCATGAGCAGTAAAGTTACGAGTGATAGTGACAGGACGAACTTGGTCTACAGTTCTTTGGCTTGGACGCATTATTTTTACTCTTCAAGGATGATAGTCCAATATTATATGAGCTAAGCTAAACTATCGCTATAGCAAGTTGTAATAACCTGCGGGTATAATTAGCTTAATTTACTTTAATTAACGGATTTAACATGATTCATAGTATGACGGCATATGCCCGTAAAGAATTTAAAGGTGATTGGGGTACTGCTGTATGGGAGATCCGTTCAGTTAACCAACGTTACCTCGAAACGTACATCCGATTACCGGAGCAATTTCGTGGTTTAGAAGCCGTATTACGTGAACGTTTCCGTAAACAATTACAACGCGGTAAAGTTGAATGTAACCTGCGTTTTGAAGCTAGTGCAGCAAATAGTGGTGCATTACAGCTAAACGAAGCATTAGCCGAAAAATTAATTGAAAGCGCAAACTGGGTATCAAAAAAAGCCGGTAAGGCAAAACTAAACCCTGTTGATATTCTACGTTGGCCTGGCGTAATGGAAGCAGCAGAAAAAGACATGGGTGAGTTATCAACTGACCTACTTAGTTTTTTCAACGAAACGCTGGGTGAGTTCTTAGAGTCTCGCGCTTCTGAAGGTGAAAAACTGCAAGCGATGCTAGAGCAACGTTTAGCGGGTATCACTGAACAAGCTGCGTTTGTGCAAAGTAAAATGCCAGAAATCATCGAATGGCAACGCGAGCGCATTCAAAAGAAATTTACCGATGCGAAAATCGAATTAGATGAAACCCGCGTTGAGCAAGAACTTATCTTAATGGCGCAGAAGTTAGATGTTGCTGAAGAAATCGATCGCTTAAATGCCCACGTAACAGAAACGCACAGTATCTTGAAAAAAGGTGGCGCATGTGGCCGTCGTCTTGATTTTATGATGCAAGAATTCAATCGCGAATCAAATACCCTAGGTTCTAAATCTATCAGCACAGACATAACTAAGTCTGCGGTAGAGCTTAAAGTATTAATTGAGCAGATGCGCGAGCAGTTACAGAATATTGAGTAATAGATTCGATACTGACTAAGTAGCATATATAAATAAAATTGAGCCTCGTCTATCGAGGCTTTTCATTTTTATAAATACGAAAATCAGGCTGTAAATTCAACCAATGCTCCCTCAATGCATCCTTATGCTCATCCTGCATAGGCAAATTGTCTAGCATTTCAGGCCATGTGGCTCTCGCCAGTTTAATCGTCTCAAGTAAATGCGGTTTGATCGCAGACCAAGGTAATTTTGTATCTTTAGCCCAGCGCTCAAAATGCGCTAGCGTCATCTCATACCATTGCTTGGAACCTGACATATTTAACGCTAACTTATCATCTGTAATATAGGACATAGTGAAAACCACATCGTATAACGGCGATAACCGCGGCGTACGTCCATCAGGATAAATCATAGTCCAGTTTTTTAAGTGTGCATCGCCATTACCCAATAATATGTTAATCAACAACCTGCGAGCCATCTCTTGAATATCACGTAATCGTTCATGACTCGTTTTATATAAAACACTAGCTAGTAACTCGCAATTCACTTTTTGATATTTATCAGATGGATACAAACCAAATATTTGCGCAAAGTCTTCGGAATGAATTCGTCCCTCAGCACTGCGGTCGAAACGCCGAATACCATAAGCAAATTCTTCATCCGGTAATCGAATATTAGGTAACCCATCTAACTCATCTAATTTAATTAACCGTATTGCAGGAACACGAACACCGACAGATTCAGCCAATCTCATACAGGTATATTCATTTACTGGCACACCCTTATGCACAGTAGAAGGTGTTTTGATGATCCACATATCACCCGTTAACTCTTGATCAATATGATAACGACCATCCAGATGAGATGAAGAAAACTTCATTTGTACACCCGCTAAAGAAAACTTAGTATCCGCATGCCTAACTTCTATTTGTAGTGGCTCGATAGACAAACGGTGATCTAATGCCCAATCCGGTAACTCACCTACTTTAATTGGTGTAGCAATAATTGCACCGGGTAGGTTCAATCCTAAATAGGCTAAAATAGAGAATTCATTATTCGGATGACAATTTAACGACTTAGCCGTCAAATCTCGTAGAATACCTTCGGGAAGTAAATTTGATAATACAGGTGGTATTTTTTCAGTTCTAATTTGCAGCTTAAATAAATAGTTAGGATCAATAATTTGGCGTAATGAGAATACAGGTCTTTCACTTTCTGGCGTCGCCACAAATTCAGGGTTAAAACTGAGGATGTTTTTACCTCCTGCATAATGCGCAATAACCGCAATATTAACGCCGTGCAAACTAATATTTAATCCTTCGACCTGCTCTATTTGTTTGCTCATTTGTTATCCTCAGAGCCAAGCCAGAAATCTAGATCATCGGTATCATCTTCTAATGACTGAATACTATCAATACTTTCTAATTTAGTTTGCTGGAGGTTTGTTGATTTATTCTTCGGAGTAATTGAAAGTTCAAGATCAAGTCCTTCCAATACACGCAATAATGTTGAAAGCTTAATATCACTGCCTGCTTCAATACGTTGGTATTGCTGCTGCTTCATGCCAATACGCATATACATATCAGCTTGTTCCATGCCAAGCTCTTTACGTCTGTCGCTAAGTAACTTAGTAATATTTTCAATCTTATCCATTATAACCTCAAACAACTTATACGTTGTAAATCATGCCACTTACAACATAGTAGTTGTTAAACTTCATTTAAACAACTTAAGTGTTGTACTTATTGTTTTATCACTAAATCATCAATACAATTTATGGACCTCCCATGAAAATATTGCATGACTTTAAAGATCATTCATTAAGGATTTAGCAATGTAGAGCGTGACCACTTCATACCAATACGCATATCGGTTCTATCCATACCAAGTTCATTTCATTTGAGACATACCTCACAATTAACTCCAGCAAATCAAGCGCCCCCCTAAATAGGTGCACCAAAATAGCTAAATCAATCAGTAGAAGTTGATTTACCTTTAAATTGAAACTAGATTAAACCACTGATTTTCATTAAATTCCCCCGACAAAGTTAACCAGTACAGTTGATATTTTGATACGGATATAATGATCTACAAATAAGGAATCGAATTAATGGCGACTAACAGTTTGAGTTCAATTGTAAATAAAATTTCTGCACAACCAAAAGAAATCAGTTCACTACAGCTATCGTCAATGTTTGGTGAAACCATCAAGTTCTTTGGCAGAGCTGGTATTCAAGTTGAATCACTTGATGTTAACAATGCAATACTAAAACTCGAAAATACTGAAACTGTACAAAATCACATTGGTGGCATTCATGCTGCTGCAACTGCATTATTGGGCGAATCAGCGACTGGATTTTTAGTTGGCATGCACGTTCCAGATAATCGTATTCCTTTACTCAAATCGATGAATATTAATTATATCCGTCGCGCAGATGGTGATTTAAAGGCGATTGCAAGCTTAACCGAAACACAAATATCAGATATAAAAAATACAGACAAAGGAGAGACAGCTGTAAAAGTCATCATTACAGATAGCGCTGGTAATAATCCGGTTGATGCTGAATTCATTTGGGCATGGGTTCCAAAAAAGAAATAACATCACTGATCACGCCCCCATTAACAGACGGATTTATAATTGCGTACCAAGGTGCAGCAGTGCAATTTATTTGTAGCGCTCTACTTGGGTTTTCATGCCGTTTATTATGGACCAGCCTGTACACAGCGAAACAATTAATAGTAACTGTCAATACAACACCAGCGATCGCCTAAGCAATTCAATAAATATAACGATGCCTTAATCGAAAACTTTATTTTCTTTTAAGGCCTCACTAAAGCAAAATCATAATAAATCGTCCATACTACCTCTAAGTTCCTTTTAAATTTGTAGGCTTATTTGCAACTCTATCGTCTGCAAAGGAGGTCAAAATGGACCACGCATATGATTATACTAAACAGCAGTTTAGTAATCCTGCGGGGACCGAAGGCTTCGAGTTTGTCGAATTCTCGTCTCCCGATCCAAAGCAGCTTGCCATGCTTTTCCAGCAGTTGGGTTTTCATCCTCATGCCCAACATCAAACACGCCCGTTAACTTGGTTCAAACAAGGTCATATCCATTTTTTAGTCAGTACAGAAGGTCGCGGTTTCGCCTCTGATTTTTCGAAACAACATGGCCCTTCCGCCTGTGCGATGGGCTTTAAAGTAACTGATGCAGATAAAGCCTATCAACACGCATTGAGCCGTGAAGCCAAACCTTGTAAGCGTAAAATTCTCGAGTTCGGTGTACCGGCGATTTATGGTATTGGCGAGAGTCTGCTGTATTTAGTCGATGATGATGTAAGAACACGGCTGTATCAGGAACAATTTGAATTAATAGGCAAAACTGAAGACGCATCGAACTCGGCGGGACTCACTTATATCGACCACCTGACTCATAATGTGCATTGTGGGCATATGGATCCGTGGGCTGAATTTTATGAGCGTATCTTTAACTTTCGAGAAATACGTTATTTTGATATTAAGGGTACGATGACAGGTTTACGCAGCCGTGCCATGACCAGCCCTTGCGGCAACCTCCGTATTCCCATCAATGAAAGCAGTGATGATAAGTCACAGATTGAAGAGTTCTTACAGGAATACCACGGCGAAGGGATCCAGCATATCGCCTTAGGCACAGATGATATTTATCAAACTGTCTCGACGTTAAGAGCGAATGGTATCGAGTTTATGGATATACCCGACACTTATTACGACATGATTACAGAACGCTTACCCGGTCATCATGAAGCGATTGAGCAACTAAGAAAAAATCGTATTCTAATTGATGGTCATATCGAATCAGGAAAATTAGTCCTGCTACTGCAAATCTTCACTAAAACATTAATCGGCCCTATCTTCTTCGAAATTATCCAGCGTAAAGGGGATGAAGGATTTGGCGAAGGTAATTTCCAAGCCTTGTTCGAATCCATTGAAAGAGACCAACTCGTGCGCGGTGTACTTTCGACTAAAAATAAATAAACACAATGGCCAAAAGGAAAAAACATGATCCGTAGAATCAGCTTTCCACTACGTAAAGGCACCTATTCTCGGCAGGCGCATGCAGACCTGCCAGCACAAGGTATGTTTGAGCGAGAAGTCAGTAGGGAAGGTTTCTATGGACCTGCAACGCACCTGCATCATAAACATCCACCGACAGGCTGGAGTGCTTGGTCGGGTGATCACAGGCCAAAAGCATATAACCTATTAAAACTGTCCTATTCGCAAATATCACCTTGGGATGCACCACTACTGTTACATAATGCCTATTGTCAGATCCGCTTCTGGCAATGTAGCGAAAACATGCAAACCTTAGTCAGAAATGCAGATGGTGATGATCTGTTATTTATTCATCAAGGCCACGGTGAGTTGTTTTGTGATTATGGCCATTTGAGTGTCGAACAAGGCGATTATGTACTCATTCCTCGTTCTTGTTTATGGCGTTTAGAGCCTGCCGAACCAATCACATTACTGATGATCGAAGCGACTAATGATTACTATGGCCTACCTGATAAAACCATTGTCGGACAGCATGCGATATTTGATCAAGCCGTATTAGATACCCCAGAAATAGACGCCGCCTACCTGCAACAACAAGATGAAAAACCATGGCAAGTAGTGCTTAAACGTTTTAATAAACTGTCGATTATTGACTACCCTTTTAACCCGCTTGATGTGGTGGGCTGGCACGGTGATGTATCTGTAGTAAGGATTAATTGGCAAGATATTCGTCCTTTAATGAGTCACCGTTTTCACCTGCCACCGTCCGCACATTCAACATTTGTGACCAGTCGATTTGTAGTCTGCACTTTTGTTCCCAGACCAATGGAAACCGATCAGGGGGCATTAAAAGTACCTTTTTACCACAGCAATGATGACTTTGATGAAGTTATCTTTTATCACCAAGGCGAATTTTTTAGCCGCGACAATATTGAACAAGGCATGCTGACCTTCCACCCTTGTGGTTTTACCCATGGCCCTCACCCCAAAGCCTATCGCACAGGTTACAAGTCTCAGCGAAAAGAAACAGATGAAGTAGCGGTGATGATTGATACTCGCGATGGCTTAGATATTGGGTCCCTGATGCCAGATGTGGAATGGCGAGGCTATATCGATAGCTGGAAAGAATGACGTTATGAAAATAGTGCTTATGAAAAATACGCTTATAAAAGATTAAAGGGTTAACGAACACACTTACGAGAGGCTAGGATGAAATTAGCAACATTACGGGATAATACCAGAGATGGCAGCTTACACCTAGTAAGCAAGGACTTACGAACTGCAGTGTGTGTTTCATCAATAGCGGCAAACTTACAATGGGCATTAGAGCATTGGTCTACTGTCGAACCCCAACTACAATCACAATACGAACAGTTAAATAACACGGCATTAAACGATATTATTCAATTCTCACATTGCCAATTAGAATCGCCATTACCCAGAGCATATCAATGGGCTGACGGCAGTGCTTACGTCAACCATGTCGAGTTAGTGCGTAAAGCCAGAGGGGCTGAAATGCCAGTATCATTTTGGTCTGAACCGTTAATATACCAAGGTGGCAGCGACAGTTTTTTAGGCCCCAATGACAATATCCCCCTGATAGACCCCGCTTGGGGACTGGATTTTGAAGGCGAAGTAGCGGTGATCACCAATGATGTAAAACAAGGGATCAATAGTGCAAACGCCAGTGACACCATTTTATTAATTACTTTAGTCAACGATGTATCACTGCGTAACTTGATCCCCAGCGAATTAGCTAAGGGGTTTGGATTTTTTCACAGCAAGCCCTCTACTGCATTTTCTCCCGTTGCAGTTACCCCTGATGAACTCGGCGATGCCTGGGACGGAAGCAAGTTACATTTACCTTTGTACAGTTATCTCAATGATGCATTATTCGGTTCGCCCGATGCCGGTACTGATATGACATTTGATTTCCCTCGTTTAATTGCCCACGCAGCAAAAACCAGAAGCTTAATAGCGGGAACCATTATTGGTTCAGGTACTGTGTCTAACTGTGACCGAACCGTAGGCTCATCCTGCCTAGCAGAAAAAAGAATGCTGGAAAAAATAGCCACTGGCGAGATCACCACCCCCTTTCTACAAAATGGCGACAAAGTAAAAATTGAAATGCACGATCAGGCGGGACAATCTATTTTTGGCGCAATAGAGCAAATAGTGGTAAAGCAAGATGAAGCTTTATAGCTATTTCCGTTCATCAGCAGCTTACCGCGTTAGGATCGTCTTAAATTTAAAGAAAATTAGTTATACCACCGAGCCTATTCATTTAATTCGTCATGGTGGGGAGCAGCACTCAGCCGAATATCTTAATATTAATCCACAAGGTCTGATTCCAAGCCTTGATATCGCTGAGGCAGAACATAAACCACAAATAATCACCCAATCAGGGGCCATTATCGAATATCTGGAAGAATCTTTTCCGCAACCAGCTTTATTACCAACAAACCTCATTGAACGTGCCTATGTACGCACATTGATGCAGATAATTGCTTGTGATATGCACCCGCTGAATAACTTGCGGGTATTACAGTATATCGAGGAGAATTTCGACTGTGACGGTACCGAAAAAATGGTCTGGTATCGTCACTGGTTGGCAAAAGGATTCGCAGCCGTCGAAACATTACTAACAAAAAAAGAGAGTACTCACTATTGCTACAACGACCAAATCACCTTGGCAGATGTCTATTTGATCCCCCAAGTTTACAATGCACAACGTTTTAAACTTGATATGGCCCCCTATCCAGTAATCAACCGTATTTATCAGCACTGTAGTCAATTGCCTGCATTTAACGACGCCGCGCCAGAACGACAGCCTGACGCAGACAAATAGCCCGACGCAGACTAACGTCCAAATTAAACACCTTAATGAATGCGTTTTCTTTCTTCATCAAGCCCTTGCCAAAATGTATACACACCATCAAGCATTTCGTTACCACTAACGATAAAATGGTCTTCATCAACGTCATTATTAAAGTAATAAGCCTCAAGTTCTTCCTGAGTATGATTCGCATGGTTGGCTTCAAGTTTTGCATGCCAGGTAAAAAAGGTCAGCGGTAAACCTTTTAGGTTTCTTGTTTGACGATAATGATTAAACCCAGCGACCAGTTCATCCCAAAACCCTGCTGCTGCCCAGTTCTCTACCGCATAAGAAGCAGCCGTTGACGTGGCGTAACTTGCCGAACCGTAAAGTCGCACCAATTCATCACAAAAGAACAAAGTCTTGGCAGAACCAAACTGGCGTCGTCCAATTTGATTAAATGCGATATCAAAATAATCGGCTAATTGATTTAACAGTTCAAAATGTGCGGCTTTAAAATGGAAAGCACCACCATCAATACTGCCTTCGATATCACCAAAATCACGTTCATCCGGTGTTAATTGCGTAGCACGGTTTCGCGTTGGGTTCTTATACACAACCCCAATTTCATTAGCTAAAATTTCTTTCGATGCTCGCATTTCTTCAAGGGTTTCAGCATTAAGCATTTTCTCCAATTGAGCGACCAAAAACTGATTAGAAAAAACCGAAAATTGCACGATTAGCTGTTTAATCTGTGCATCATTGAGTGACGCATTGCAAAACCACTGCGTATAGGGGTTAGCAGTAATAACCTTGTGATTCAGTAATTCGTTGTTGATACGGGATTGAAAGGCCAGAAAATTCTGCGCCTTGTCTAAGTCAAAATGCCCTGACTGTATCTCTTCAACCGTGTGATAAGTGAGTTTTTCCAGTCCATGGTCTTTACGATACGTTTCGATGGCAGAATTATCTCTCATACTAACCCTCCTCCCAGAATACGTTGCATTAACGCGTATCAGGAACGGTAAATTGTGATCGTAATGGGTATATTTCTAATAGTTTAGTTGCTAATTTCTCTTGTGTCAGTCAGCAAACGCTAGCTAGTTGTAACGACAAACATAATTATTTTCGTCACTAATATGAAATAATGACGATTGTATATATCAATAAAAGTATAAGAAAAAAGCCATTAGTTTCATTTGAAATAAGGGCCGATTATATTTGAAGTTACCGTATATTTATTATATTACTAGTTATCTGAATAACCATTACTAGACGATAATCGCTTCGTAATTGGAAACCAGTAAGACCAACAATATAGAGGTACGTTATGAAAGTAGTAGTGGAGTTTATGGAAACGGGTCGATACAAAGATAGAGTTTGGGAACCTTCATTCCACACAGGAAAAGGCAGCTTACGCTCAGTCTCACCTTCTTATGCCGCACAGTTAATAAGTCAGTGTAAAGCAAAACTGCATATCAACGAAGATGGTTCAGCAGCGCTTGAACATTAATAGGCCTGAATAAAGGTCCGGGGCTAAACTGTACACACAGCTTAGCCCCTATCATTACGTTGCTCTTTTCAATCGGCAAGTGCGGCGTAGATGACGCACTCGACGTTTAGCGGTTACATTACGTGGTTCCGAGCTGCAAAGTGGACGGCCATCGGCATTAAGTCCAATATCCTTTAATAGATAAGCATTACCCAATGGGATCTCTCTAGTCGCACGACGAACTTTTTCTAGCCACACGCGCTCTTCTCGACGGATATCGGCTCGAACAAAGAAAACAGCAAGGTGTAAATATAGTGAATGACGCATAATAATTCTCCAGTGTATAACTTGGTATATAAAATATACTGGGAAAAATGGCGTGAAATTATTCGGCTATCTAGAGATATTAATGAGGTTATTACCCTATCAAGCTGCCATTTTTCCGCAGCCTTTAAGGGAACGGATTAGTTAGTTATTGGTGCAAGGATTTCGATCGGAACAGGCCATGAAGGCGTGATGAACGGCCACCATGGAACTGGTATGATCAAAAGATACACAAACATATTGAACAAGATTTAAATTTTTCATGTGTACCTCCGGTTAACTAATTATCCAAAATAAAAATGTGATATAAATGTTAAATCACATTGGGGAGTCTATGTGAAATTGAACATTCTGCAACCGTAAATTATCAGTTAATAATAAAACAAAGTATTATGCTAACAATCCTTTTACATCAGTCTTTTATCAGTATATTCAACTAGTTAATATCCATTCCATATTACGATACCAATTCTGTAATAGCTTTAGCACTGAATTTGAATCAAGCTCACTTATCATAAATATATTACTACAACCGCTTATCCAATAACGATTAGTGAACTTTGTAGTATCACCTATGTGAACAGAAAAACACTGCAATACAGCTTTGAATCAATATTAAATATTAATCCATCTCTTTCGCAACACTCTGGCAAATAGTATCTCTAACCCACTTATGTCCCGGCTCATCATTATTACGTTCATGCCATAACAATACATAGACCAATGCAGAAAAATCTATCGGCAAAGACAATTGCACCAAACCATATAACTTTTGAGCGTGCGAGACAAAACTCGACGGTAAAGTAAAAATCAGATCACTGTGCGCACACACACTGGCAGCACCGTAAAAATCCGGTAAAGTCGCGCAAATATGACGATGCAGTCCTGACTCAGCTAATTGATAATCCAATAACCACCAATCATTACCTTCGCAGCGAACCTGTACATGCGACATACTTAAATAAGTATCAACATCCCAATACCCTGCATTAATACTTGCTAACATAGGGTGATTTTCACGTATTAAACACACCTGGTTATCGGTAAATAAACGCTGATGCGCAATCCCCTCAGGTAAATTATTGAGACGAACATCGGCCGTGGGGTGCAACTCCCTAGCTGTAATGCCAAAATCAATTTGTCCTTGCTGCAAGTCTAATAATGATTTTTCATTCCAACCATAAATACCTAAATTCAGCTTAGGTGCTTGCGATAATATTGGCCCAATGTAATGAGGTAGTAAAGTTTCATAGGCACTTTCAAGCATAGCAAACGAAAACTGGCGATGACTATTTTCAGGAATAAAACTCGGCGGTAAGCAGAGTTGATACAAGCCCTGTAATATCGTAGGTAATTGCGCTTTTAATTGCAAAGCATGCGCCGTCGGTTTTAAACCATGGGCAGTGCGTAAAAACAACGGATCACCTAAGGTATCACGTAGTCGATTTAAACTTTTACTCAGTGCCGACTGGCTTAAGTGCAAACGATGCGCAGCACGGGTGACACTCTCTTCTTCAAGTAAGATCTGTAAAATAGCCAAGAGATTTAGATCTATCTTGGCAAGGTTATCTAAATTCATAAGATATTCCTAAATGGAAACTCTGTTCTGAAATTATACCACTTCCATTCATATCATGCTTTACGTAAACTGCTTCACATTAATCCATGGCTTTTATTCGAGAATAACAATGCGCCGAAATATATTACCTATTTTGATGGCAATGGTGGTGTTAAGCCCCCTCGCTATCGATATCTACCTGCCTTCAATGCCGACAATGGCAGCAGAATTTCAGGTGTCTTCAAGTGAAGTACAATCAACGCTAATCTTATTCTTATTTGCCATGGGTATCGGCCAGATATTAATTGGTCCACTGGCAGACCGTTTTGGTCGCCGTCCTGTCGCGATTGGTGGGGTTATATTATATTGCTTGAGCAGTTTGCTTGCCGCTGGCGCAGTCGAATTTCACTGGCTACAAATAGCGCGAGTGCTACAAGGTATCGCCGCGTGTGCAACATCAATAGTGGTATTTAGTGCGGTACGTGACAGCTTTGATTCTAAAAAAGGCGCGCATTATTACAGTTACTTAAATGGCGTTATTTGTGTGATCCCCGCACTTGCACCAACCCTCGGTGGTTTATTAGCACTGCAATTTGGCTGGCGTTCAACTTTTATGTTTATGATGCTGTATGGCTTAGTCATATTAGCGCTGATTATCAAAAACCTGCCAGAAACACGTCCCGAGAATACCGATATGTCCGGTTCTCTGTACCACTGGTCTCGCTTTAAACCTGTATTATACGATGCCCACTTCATGTTTTATGCTACCGCTTGTATGGTGGGAATGGCATCAATCCTGACGTATGTATCCTACGCACCAGACTGGTTAATTCGCCATTTAGGCATTGCAGAATTAGAATTTAGTGCATTGTTTGGTCTAAATGCTATCGTCAATATCGGCGCTTGTTTTGCGGCGCCAATGGTGATCAAACGCTTCGGTAATCGTCCAACCGTAATCATTGCCTTTATCGCTTTATTATTATCCGCAGCACTGCAATTGGCCGTGCAATATTGGGGACCAACAGCAGGTATGGCAGCCGCGTTTGCCTTTATGTTACCTATGATGTTGCTCTGTATTGGCTTTGCATTATTGCTAGGTCCAGCAACCAGCATGGCGTTAGCCGCATTTGGTGAACGCGCAGGTACGGCAGCGGCAATGCTAGGTTGCATCCAAATGAGTGGCGCAGCACTGCTCGCAGGATTAATTCAACAAACAGAGCTAACCGCACCCTATGCCGTGATTGTATTAATGGGTGGTTTATC
Organism: Moritella viscosa; assembly: GCF_900120065.1. Classification (NCBI taxonomy): domain Bacteria; kingdom Pseudomonadati; phylum Pseudomonadota; class Gammaproteobacteria; order Alteromonadales; family Moritellaceae; genus Moritella; species Moritella viscosa. Next base: position 64,136 of record NZ_FPLG01000097.1, on the reverse strand, counting down.
AACAATATTGCTGGCGATAATGCTGACGCCACGCCTTGACCATTGGCATCAAGAACAAGTCCAACATTAGATGCCGCAATGAACGAGTTCTACTACACTGAAAGAACTCGTTCATCACTTAAGGCAGTAATAATGCAAAACGAAAAACACCCGCTAAACCATGAATTTCCTGAACACGCTATTGATATCGCCAAATTAAAAAGCGATGACCCCGAATTTTCAGCCCTCGCCAAAGAATATCACAAACTAGATCACCATATTTATGGGCTGGAAGCCAGTGAAATCCCCACCACAGATAGCCATTTTATCGAATTGAAAAACCGTCGACTTGCCTTAAAAGACCAGATTTATCAAAAGCTAATTAATGGTGATTTTTAATTTACTCACTTCCATTTAGTCATAAAAGCCTTACACTGAAGTTAATAGCACAAGGCATAAAAGCCTTACACTGAAGTTAATAGCACAAGGCATAAAAGGAATGCAGAATGACGGAAGAACATAACCAAGATAAACATCAACAAAAAATGCAGAAGATCCAAGATACAGTCGCCAAACGCGTCAATAAGGCCACTGAAGAACGTGGTATTTTGATTGTGATGACAGGTAATGGTAAAGGTAAAACGTGTGCAGGCTTTGGTAATGTGATTCGTTGTATAGGCCATGGCTTTAATGCGGGTGTTGTGCAATTTATTAAAGGCACATGGGAAGCGGGTGAAGTAAAGTTCATCCAGCAAGTACGTCCTGACATGCCGTATCACGCAATGAAAACTGGCTTCACCTGGGATACCCAAGATAAAGCTGCAGATATCGCCGCAGCAGAAGCAGCATGGGTGCATGCCAAAGCCATGTTAGCTAACCCTGAACTTAAAATGGTGCTTTTAGACGAACTGACTTACATGCTCAGCTACCAATATTTAGATTTAGAAGAAGTACTCAGCGCTATTCGCAACCGCCCTGCTGATCAAACAGTCATTGTCACAGGTCGCAGTGCCCACAAAGATTTAGTCGCAATCGCCGACACAGTGAGTGAAGTAAGAGAAGAAAAACATGCCTTTCGCTCAGGTATTAAAGCTCAAATAGGGATCGACTGGTAATGGATGAACTATCACTACATGAAACCCGCATATTAGGCGCATTAATCGAAAAAGAACACACAACACCAGATAATTACCCGCTATCGTTAAACTCATTAACCTCGGCGTGCAATCAAAAAAGCAGCCGTGAACCGGTACTTTCACTTAGCCAAGATGAAGTACAAAACATTGTTGATGATTTAGTGAAAAAACGCTTAGTGGTGAATGATGAACATGGCGGTAAACGCAGCGCTAAAATCCGTCATCGTTTTGGTAATACCGAATTCAGTAAAATTCGTTTCAACCCACAACAATTAGCGATTCTAACTTTGCTTTTTTTACGTGGTCCACAAACCCCTGGTGAACTAAGAACCCGCTCTGCACGTCAATACCAGTTTAACGATGTACACGAAGTTGAAACCGCATTGGACCAACTGATTAATCATGAATTATATCCATTTGTAGTAAAGTTGGCACGCGTACCGGGACAAAGTGCCTGTCGTTACGCCCACTTATTTAGTGGTCCGGTAACATCTATGGCAGTGGCTACAACCACTAGCCTAGGACTTAACGCAGATGAAAATAGTGAATTATCAGCACGAGTGGATAAGCTAGAGCAAGAAGTGGCAACACTCAAGGCACAATTAACAGCATTACAAGAAACGATGACCGCGTTAACCGAATAAAAATATAGAAGAATATAAAAGGGCGTCGCGAACTGTCGAGGCCCTTTTATCATGCCTGCAAACGCGATTATGACGACGTGATCGCGAGCCCTTTCGCTAAGTAGTCCACTAGCATGCGCACTTTCGGTGATAAATGACGATTCTGAGGGTATAACGCCCATACCGCATCATCCGGCTCGCGGTAGTTCGGTAGTAATTCAATTAGCTGACCTTGATTAATGTATTCCTGCACATAATAATCTGGCAGTTGCACAATACCCACCCCCTTCAACGCAGCATCGACTAATACTGGGCCACTGTTACAACTAAAGTTTCCTTTCACGCGAATATTACGGGCTTTGCCTTTTTCCTGAAAACGCCAATAATCCAATGTCCCAGACAAGCAATTATGACGTTCTAATTCAGATAAGGTATGGGGCGCACCAAATGCACTTAAGTACTCAGGCGCAGCACAAACATATTGTTTACGGATCGCTAATCGTTTACCAATCATTGATGAATCACCTAATTGACCTAAACGGATCGCCAAATCAAAACCTTCATCAATTAAATCAATTTGCTGATTCGATAATACCAGCTGTACTTCTAATTCAGGATATTGCATCACAAAATCATTCACTAATGGTGCGACACTACGCTCACCGTAAGTAATAGGAGCCGTGATTTTTAATTTACCCTTTGGCGTACTTTGTAAGTTAGTGATCGCACGTTCAGCGTCGGCTAATCCATCCATGACCTGACGACAATGCTGATAGTAAATCCCCCCAACTTCTGTCACCGATACTTTGCGTGTCGTACGATAAAATAATTTTGCTGATAACCGCTCTTCAAGGGCAGAAACTTGTCGACTGACCTGCGCTGTGGAGATCCCTAAACGCTTTGCCGCCGCGGTAAAACTTTCAGTTTCAGCAACCGCAACAAACTCACTGACACCAGACCAATCACTCATCAATACGTTCTCTTATTCAACCATTAGGTAACAATTATAAGTTATTCTCTGCAATAAACCTAAATTATTACTAACCAGTAAAAGTGATTTGCTCATCAAGTTCATTGTTATCGCGGGATAACTCCAATATAATCGCGCATCATTTACTTATACCTAGTCAGACTGACGAGAAATATTATGCTATCAACTATCAAGCGTTCATTGCCTTTGCAATTATTGGCTGCCGCTATCATGGCTTGGGTTTTTGCCACCATAATGCCAACAGTAACCAATATTACCGAACAAACTTGGTATCAATTACTCTTGTTAGGAAAGACCACTTACATCGGTCTACTAAAAATGGTTATAGGGTTCGTAGTGATGCTGTCTTTAATGCAAGGCATTACAAACATCGGCTCTACATTGAAATTAAAGACTCTGGGAATTAGAACTCTCGCTTTTTATAGTCTGACCTCGATTATCGCGATCAGCTTAGGCCTTAGCGCAGTAATGCTAATGCCAGAATGGCAACCCTTAGTCGAGCCTGTCACAGTTGCAGATCACATCAGACTTATTGATCAGGAGTCTGTCACGGGGTCGAGTATTACGGCAAAACTGCTCGCAATGGCGCTGATCAACCCTTTTGCAGCCTTAGCCAACGGCAATTTATTAGCCATTGTCTTATTTTCCTTGTTATTTTCAGTTTCACTATTACTGTCACTACCACAAAAGCATGTGATATTTGATGTTATCGCAGGTTTAAATAAAGGGTTAAATAAATTAGTCCAAGGCATTATCCGTCTCGCGCCAATAGCTGTTTTTGCTATCGTTTTTGAATTTACAGTGGCGGGAAATACCGGTTTATTTGGTCAACTGGCGTTATTCGCATTATTAGTATTTGTGCTAACAGTTATCCATGGCGTTGTTGTATTACCAACGTTGGCAAAAATATTTACCGGTATTAAATTTAGCACTTTATTTAGGGCTATATCGGCACCACTAGCCATGGCATTTGCGACCTCATCAAGTACCGCAACACTCCCTTTATCTATGCAAGCAGCAGAAAAAGAGCTCGGCATATCACAAAGTACTAGCAGCTTTGTTCTACCGCTTGGCGCGGTAATGAACATGGATGGTACGGCTTTATTTGAAGGCGTTGCAGCTATTTTCCTTGCGCAATTATTTGGTATTGATTTAAGTACCACTGGCATCGTGATGATATTTATCATGGCGATGGTATCGTCAGTCGGTGCACCCGGAATGCCATCAGGATCAATGTCTGGCATGCAATTAGTAATGCTAGCCGCAGGTATACCTCTTGAAGGTATCGCGATCTTACTTATCATCGAACGTCCACTAGATACGTTCAGAACAGCGGTTAATGTCGAAGGTGATCTTGTTGCTGCGCTGGTTGTTGATAAGTGGCAACAGAATAAGAGTATGGTATAAATCTAAAACAATAAAGGTATAGGGCGATACACCCTCTACCTTTAACAATTGCATTTCAAGACGATCGGTCATAGAATAACCAAATGCCAAGACCTAAACAAAACGAACATACCCGCGAAGCCCTGATTGAAGTCGGTATCAAGCATATCTCTCAACACGGTTATCACGGCACTGGGATAAAACAGATCCTAGATGAGCTAAAAGTACCGAAAGGGTCCTTTTATAATTATTTTAATAGCAAAGAAGCTTTTGTTGCCGAGCTAATCGAAGCCGATATGTACGCGCAAGCACAACAAATGCAACCGACATTGGATAACGCTAACCTGAATCCAATTGAAAAGTTGCGCGCGTTGTTTGAAAAACAGCGCCAAAAATACAGCGAGCAGCAAGGTAAACAAGGTTGCTTGATAGCGAGTGTTGCCAACGACATTGGTGATTCAAGTGAATTATGCCAACAAGCAATGCAGCGTTCGGTGAAAGCACTAAACCAATTATTATCAGGATTAATCAGCGATGCACAAGCACAGCAATTGATCCGTACAGACTTACCAGCAAAGCAGTTGGCTACATTAATGTGGACAGCCTGGGAAGGCAGTTTAATCGAAATGAAGATCGCCGGTAATACCGATAATCTTACTCAGATTACTGATTTCATTTTTGATGATATTTTAAAAGCTAGCTAACGAAAGAACAAGTAAACAGCGATATTATGTGTCGAATGATAATATCGCTTTTTTTGGCCCCACACCAAGACGACCGGTCTAATTATTTATTTAAAGTAGGATTGATAATGACAACAGCAATTACATTACAACAAGGTTTTACCTTAAAAAATGGCACATATATTAAAAACCGTTTATTTAAATCGGCAATGAGCGAGCAACTGAGTGATGCTAAACACAATCCATTACCGGGACTCGCAACGCTTTATCACACTTGGGCTCTCGGCGGTTTAGGATTATCAGTGACTGGTAACCTCATGGTTGATCGCAATGCATTAGGCGAACCAAAGCAAGTGGTGTTAGATGAACAGAGTGATTTAACTGAGTTTAAACGCTGGGCTCAACAAGGTAGCGTTAACGATACCCAGCTATGGGCGCAGCTAAATCATCCCGGCAAACAAACACCAAATTTTATTAATGCAGAACCTGTTGCACCGTCGGCAATCGCACTGACTAATGGTTTAGAAAAAGGCTTTAATACTCCACGCGCACTTACTGAATCAGAGATATTGAACATTATTCGTCAATTCCAAACCAGCGCCAAATTAGCCAAAAAAGTCGGATTCACAGGCGTACAAATTCACGGTGCACATGGTTATTTAGTTAATCAATTTCTATCACCACGTCATAATCAGCGTGATGACCAATGGGGTGGTTCAATTGAAAACCGCATGCGCTTTGTACTGTCAATCTATCAAGCAATACGTACTGAGGTTGGCGACGAATTTCCGATTGGTATTAAACTCAACTCTGCCGATTTTATGCGTGGTGGTTTTACCGAAGAAGAATCCATGCAAGTAGTCAAAGCATTATCTGATGCTGGCATCGATCAAATCGAGATCAGTGGTGGTACTTATGAAAGCCCAACGATGACCGGTCACAAAGTGAAAAAGTCAACGTTAACGCGTGAAGCTTACTTCCTTGCTTATGCTGAAAAGGTGCGTGCTATTAGCGATACACCGTTAGTGGTGACTGGAGGCTTCCGTTCGAGTAAAGCCATGCTGTCAGCGCTGCAAAGCAATGCCACGGACTTTATTGGACTTGCGCGCCCTATGTCGTTAGATACCCAGTTGCCAAATAAATTAATGGCATCTGATGACCATAAGATCCGTTTACCACACTTAACTACGGGTGTTAAAGCCATTGATCGCATCGCGATGTTAGACATTACTTGGTACGAAGCCCAGCTCGCGCGTATTGCTAAACAGCAACAGCCAAAAGCTAATTTAGGCACTTGGCCGGTATTTTTCAAAACCATCTATAGTGCAGGAAGCTACGCATTTAGAAAACGCCGTGCTTAAGCAGCAGGGATACAATATCTACGCCTAGAGTATTTCTGGGCATAGAAAGATAACTAATTGCATGTTTAATGACATAAAAAAAATATAAATTTGAGAATGAGATTTATTTGCAGTTGATAACTTGTTAGATTATACAAAAGTCAGCAAGTAGGCGTAGCGATGAGTGCAAAAAAAGCATTAAAGAAATTAAAAAAACAAAGCAATAAGATTGAAAAAAAGTCACTAAAACAATTACATAAATTATCTAAAATGACGAGTCAATCCGCAGCTAATAACAGTGAGTGGCACCACGAGATCAAGGATTTATCGCAAGACGTCATTACGAGTATGATGTCAGAATTAAAAACACCGTTAGAACCTGTTATATCTTGGTTTAAAGAAAGTTCAAATCATGTTGAATACAATAAAGACGTTATCGCGAGTGGCCAAATACTAACGCTGGCTCAACATCAGCAACGTACAGCAACTCGCTCCGTGCTTAATATTCCGTTGAAATCACCCGCTTGTAAAAAATGCCCAGCACGAGCCAATGGAATATGTAAATGTGCAGCTAAAAAATTTAAAAACTCATAATCATACGACTAACAGAGGGACCGACTAAACGTTTTAATGCCATTGTAGCTAAACCTTTGGTTAGCGTTTTTGTACCATTAACCACCGCGTTTTCAACAAATGAAGGTTTTTCATCACTTTTAGTCCACTCATGCGTCTCTAAAATCTCTAACAAACTGTCACAATCAAGCTCTTCGCGATCAAAATGAATGGCGACTGAACCTGCATGATATTTATGCTTAATATTCGAGATAGCATCTATTTGCTGCAACTGTTCAATCAATGCCATAACGGCCTTTGGATGATGACGAATATAGTCGGATCTAACGCGTAATCGTTGGGATGTTTTGTGAATATACGTGTTCATAACTACTCAAATGCAAGCGATAATGATTATCAATAAGGTAACATCAAAGTTGACCCTGCGCAAAGAAAACTCAATCAAATTCAATTAACAATTGATCACTATTCGCATCTACTCTCTTCTTATATATAATTTTATGATGAAAGATAAAATCAAAAAAGCTTTAAAAATAAGACGTTGGTTAACGCTCGCGCACCACATCCCAGGACGTATCCGACTTAAATATAAAATGGGTATTATGACCCATTTGGTGACGATAAAGGTCACTGATATTGAGCAAGCGTTAGCTGATATACCTGCGTTTAAAAATTATAAAATAAACAGCGATACGGGTAGCATTCTGGTTGAATACGATGCTGGCATCATCAAACCAGAATTTATCAACCAGCTGTTTTCAGAATCAGAGATCGACGTGCAACAAGCTTATTTGAATATTGCTGCAAGTCTTAAGATGGATGGAGTAAATGATGAGTGATGGTCCTAAATACGGTTCACACGATATCCCTTATACACAGAACACCGAGCAATCAGATCCTTATGCGACTAATGGTGGATATTCACCTTACATGATGCCTGTATACGGTTATAACCACCCAAGTATGCATCCAGGTATGCATCCAGGTATGCACCCAGGTATGCACCCAGGTATGCACCCAGGTATGCACCCAGGTATGCACCCAAGTATGCACCCAAGTATGCACCCAAGTATGCACTCAGGTATGCACTCAGGTATGCACCCAGGTATGCACTCAGGTATGCACCCAGGTATGCATCCAAGTATGCATCCACAACAAGACCCCCCTGCTCAGCAACAAGAAGAAAACAATGCTTTCATTGAACAAGCCCAAGCGATGCTTGAAGGCGCGCTCGGTGAAGAAGTTGGAATGTTTAAAGACTTATTAGGAAACTTTGGTATGAATGATAAAGAATTTTGGAAAGGCGCTATGGTTGGCGCGGCAGCAGCCCTATTACTAAGCAACGAAAACGTACGTGGTAAATTAGTCGATTTAGTTGCAGGCGCTGGCGATATGCTTAAATCAGGTGGTTCAAACGTTAAAGATACAGCAACACAAACCGCCGCATCGGTAAAAGATAACGTGACAGCAAATAGCGAAATTTTCCGTGATACATATGCTGCTGGTAAACAAGGATTTCAAGAATCAGTAGAACGCCATCAAGAAGAACAACCTAAAGCTAATAGTTAAATTATGAGTAATTCATCAGACAAATTAAGCGCAAACCACCGAGCGATGCTCATTGGTGCAATGGCAGGCGGTGGCGCTTCATTAGCTGGCCAATGGCGTGATCATCAAAATGGGATATTAGCAACCAATGATGTCGCGATGAATGCTGCAAAATCGGCAATTAAGGCGGGGGCTATCAGTGGAACATCTACCTATATAGCTGAAAATATGGCGGGTCGGCCAGCATTATCTTTGCTCACAATATTGAGTGTAGGCGCCGCTGGCTTATACATGATAGATCAAATGTCGGAAAGGAAAAAACATGAATAATAAACCACCTTATTCACCATATTACGGTTATCCGCAAGGTGAAATAAAACAGGCACCTAGTTATAAGCAACAAAACAGTAAAACCCACTTTGCCATGGGTCTTGCAGCTGGTGCAGCCGTTGCTTATTTATTATCTAATAAAAAATTCCAACAGGGTGTTAGCTCAACAGGCGAAAAGGCATGGTCAGCTGTACGTGGTGAAGTAGAAGAATTAAAAGAACGTCTAGAAGATACACAAGCAGAACTAGATTACTACCGTAACTTAAATAAAGGCGAAAAATGATCGACTTGGTCGTTAAGCACCACCTGTCAGGGCGAATACGTTTCAAAGTGGCGGCACTGATTCACTTTCCTGATATTGAAGAGTGGATCAAACAAAGCTTATTAGCTATTCAAGGGATTCGTGACGTGCGAATCAACCAGGCTGCGGCTTCCATCGTCGTCCATTATGATACGCAATTATTGCATGTAGAGACCCTTGAAGCGCGCTTGTCACAACTTGATTTCACTCAAGCAGAGCAAACTGAAATAGAGCATCAATACACACGTGGTGATATTGCTATGAATGTTATTGGTACTCTTTCAACCGCTTTATTACCAAATAAATGGGGCGCTTTAACAACCGCAACACTTGTTGCACCGACGCTCTTTGAAGGCATTAATGAAATCAAAGAAAAACGTATTTCAGTTGAGGTTCTAGATGCAATTGCCGTCGGTTTATCCGTCTGGCGTGGGGACTATAAAACAGCGATGGTCACGCAAAGCTTAATTAGTTTAGGCGAGTACATGGAACAGAAAACCTGCCGAAACAGTGATCAACTACTGGCTGAACTCATGCATCCTCAACAATCTGTCGTGTGGCGTATTGACGAATCAGGCAAAATCCAAGTTAACTCAGATGAACTTAAGGCCGATGATATTATCGAACTTACACCTGGCGACTCAATCCCTGTCGACGGCGTAGTTATAGCAGGTGCTGCACTTATCAATCAATCTGCTCTAACGGGTGAGAACGTACCTGTACGGCGTGAAATTGATGCTATCGTTTATTCAGGCACCAGCGTATACGAAGGCACGATAAAAGTACGAGTCGAAAAAGTCGGAAGTGAGGCTACAACGGCTAAAATAGCACAGTTAATTTACGATTCGCTAAGCGAAAAAAGTGAAACTCAGCAAGTCACTCAAAACATGGCAGATCGCCGTGTTAAGATAACCTTAGGAATAGGTGCTGCAGTATTCGCCCTAACCCAAGATATTAATCGCGTGGCCTCAGTATTTCTTGTCGATTATTCCTGTGCACTAAAATTAAGTACGCCTGTAACATTTAAATCAATAATGTACCGCGCAGCACAAAACGGGATTTTACTCAAAGGCGGAAGTGCAATTGAGAAGATCGTCAAGGTCGATACTTGCGTATTTGATAAAACCGGCACCTTAACTTATGGCGACATGGAAGTGACAGATGTTGTGCCATTTTGTCAAAACAACGATGCCCGTGACTTATTGGCAATTGCAGCATCTGTAGAAGAACACAGTAATCACCCATTATCACAGTCCGTGGTCAATGCAGCAAAACACAATAAACTTCCGCATATCGAACACGGGGAGGTGGAATATGTCATTGCTCATGGCCTTAAAAGTACCCTCAACGGACATTGCCTTGTAATGGGCAGCCGCCACTTCCTTGAAGTGCATGAAAATGTTGACTTCACACCCTTTGAAACACAAATTCGTGAACTTGAAGAAATAGGACGTCATTTAGTGTTTATTTCCCATCAAGGTAAACTAATCGGGATGCTCGGCTTACGTGATCATTTACGTGAAGATGTAGAAAAAACACTGAATAAGTTACGTCATTTAGGTATCAAAGAATTAGTGATGATCTCAGGCGATCGTGCTTATAAAGCTCAAACCCTCGCAGATGAACTTAAGCTTGATCGAGTTTATGCCGAAGCCACGCCTGAAAGTAAAGCCAATATTATTGAACAACTTAAACAAGCTGGTAAAACAGTGATGTTTATTGGGGATGGCGTCAATGATGCACCCGCATTAACGGCTGCGGATGTAGGTATTGCTATGTGTAAAGGCACTGAATTAGCAAGGCAAGCCGCTGATGTTGTGTTATTAAAAGATACGCTTTATGGTGTCGCTGAAGCACGCCAATTAGCACAAATTGCAATGTCGATGATCAATTCAAACATCAAAGCTGCTGAATATGTTAACAGCGGTATTATGTTAGCAGCAGCGCTCGGAATGCTAAGCCCTGCGATGAGTGCACTACTTCATAACGGCACCACGCTCGCGATCCTTGCTCGTTCCGCGGCATTAAAGAATGGCTAGCACTTAATTGCTATCAAAAAATAAATACCACATAAAATATATCCAATGTTTATTATGTGGTATTTATTCGAACGAATATGCTAGCATTACACTCCATTATTAGCCCTATTAACAGGACCATATTCATGAAAGTTATTCGCTGGCTACTCGGCCGTCTTATCTTAACGCTTAATTTCATCTTCTCACCAAAAAGCATGAAACGCCCTGCTGACGAACAAGCAAAGGTTGATAGTGAGGTTAATAGCATGTCGCTGTACCAATTCGAAGCCTGCCCATTTTGTGTAAAAGTACGTCGTAGTATGAAGCGTTTAAACTTAGATATCACCGTACGTGACGCAAAAAATGATGCAACGTTTGGTAACGAACTCGAGCAACAAGGCGGTAAACGTAAAGTTCCTTGCTTACGTATTGAAGAAAATGGTCAAGTACAATGGATGTATGAATCAAGTGATATTATTGCGCACTTAGAAAAGAAATTTGCTTAATTTAGCCAATTTTTAACTAAATAAATGTGTTCTTCCCCAATTGTATTAAACCAGTGGTTCGCTGTCTTTTGCAATTGGTGTAAATCACAATGCTAATGTAAACAACAGCTAAACAAGGATTGTGATAGCGATGTTTTATAAACTACTGATTTCACTAATGCTCTGCGCCATCATTTCACTGTTTTTTATTAGCAAACCTAATGGTCAAAAATTACTGAACTCTACCGTCATACTCCAAGATGTTGTCCGCGCCTTTGAACAAGTAAGAATAGATATTACTGGTCTCGAATTCGGACTGTTTAGCGACACCAATGATAATCCCAAATCAGTGACGCTTTATCGCTGGCAGGATAGCCAAGGTCAATGGCACTTTACCGATAAAGAAAATAGCATCCCTAATAGCAACGAGAACACTCAAGCCAACGCGATTACGGTCACTGCAAACTCATCCATTTCCGTGAAGAAGACATCACATACAGAAACGGCTGAAACTAATAATAAGCAACAGCAAATACTTGCAACTGAATCCCTATCGACACACCCTCTCAGCAATGCGTTTAATACCTTAGAAGATGCCAAAAACATTCAAACATTAATGGACAACCACGGCGAACAACTCGATAACGTCATTAAAAATATCGTTGGTCATCATACCTTCGACAAGTCATAGATTAACAACTAATGGCGACGCCTTCATATCGAATTTGCGGTGTGAAGGCGGTTTTTAATCTTAAAAATGCTCTATATTAAATCGTGAGCAGGCATCATTATGGGGTGGTTATTTCTTTAGTTTGGATCGACATGTTATTTATCGCTGTCGGCATTGCCTTAATTAATCTTTCATCGACCCCACACACCCATTAAGTTGTTTTACTAACAGTTTCCAGTACTTTTTTGTGCGTTGTTACTGAGTAAAGCATGAAAGCAGTTTAATTTCCCCTTGTATTTATGCTATCTTGGGCCGCTTTTAAAGCTCATCAAAGGCTCACCATGGCACGTAAAGGCACTCTATTTATTGTATCCGCTCCAAGTGGAGCAGGAAAATCAAGTCTTATCAAAGCACTTCTAGATGCGAACCCAAGCAGCGATATGAAAGTGTCTGTATCTCACACGACTCGAGAAATTCGCCCTGGTGAAGTTGACGGCATCCATTACCATTACATTCCGGTCGCAGACTTCAAACAACAAATCGAAAACAATGAATTTTTTGAATGGGCTGAAGTATTCGGTAATTACTACGGCACATCGCGCGTAACGATTGAAAAAACACTTGCTCGCGGCATTGATATCTTCCTCGATATTGATTGGCAAGGTGCACGTCAAATCAAAGAACAAATTTCAGATGCGCGTGGTATTTTTATCCTGCCTCCAAGCCGTGAAGAATTAGAACGTCGTTTAAACAGTCGTGGACAAGACAGTGATGAAATTATTGCAAGTAGAATGGCTGAAGCAGAAGCTGAAATGTCACACTATAATGAATATGATTACCTCATTATTAATGATGATTTTGCGACTGCATTAGAAGATCTTCACGCGATTGTACGTGCCGAAAGACTCGGTTCAACAAAGCAAGCAGCAAAAAACAGCGTAATTATGAAAGATTTGCTGGTTAAGTAAGCAAAAATAAAGTATAGTTTCTCGTCATTTTTTAGACTTAATTCACTGGGAGTTCCTGCATGGCACGCGTAACCGTAGAAGATGCTGTACAACAGGTTGGTAACCGTTTCGACCTAATATTAATGGCGGCACGTCGCGCTCGTCAATTACAGATTCATGGTAAAGATCCTCTAGTAGCACCAGAGAATGATAAACCGACTGTAATCGCCCTTCGTGAAATTGAAGCGGGTCTAATTAGCAACGAATTAATGGATGCTGGCGACCGTCAAGAGCAGCAAGAGCACGAAGCACAGCAAATTGCAGCAGTAGCAGCAATCGCTGAAGGCCGTGGCTAATACCTAATCATCTTTTCCGATGATTTTATAAAAAAGGTGCATATTGCACCTTTTTTAATACCTATGATCTGCCCTAAAATAGCCTTTATGGGTATTTATATATGTTTAAACTAAAAATCCCCAAACTGCTGATTCTAGGTTGAGTTGGCATAAATATTACGAAGATGTAAATTTAAAGGTGCAATTAGTTCCACTTTTGATTATCTTGCTAATATTATCATCTTATTTATATCAATTTTTTAGTGACGAGGCAGTACTTGCATATATTCGCAAATTTAAAAGCAACGACATCAACCTACCTATCGGTTGAACAAGTCAAACTCATTGAACGTGCTTATTTAGTCGCGCGAGAAGCGCATCTGCCTCAAAAGAGAAGTACGGGTGAACCTTATATTATTCACCCTGTTGCCGTTGCTGAAATTCTTGCCGATATGCGTCTTGATCATAAAACAATTATGGCGGCACTGCTCCATGATGTGATTGAAGATACAGAAAAAACCCAAGAAGACCTCGCGTCGTTATTTGGTGACACAGTTGCTGAATTAGTGGAAGGTGTTTCTAAACTTGATAAGCTTAAATTCCGCGATCGCAAAGAAGCACAAGCAGAAAATTTCCGTAAAATGTTCATGGCGATGGTACAAGACATTCGCGTTATCTTAATCAAATTGGCCGATCGTACCCATAACATGCGAACCCTTGGTGCATTAAGACCTGACAAACGCCGTCGTATCGCCAGTGAAACCTTGGAAATTTTTGCGCCTATAGCTAACCGCCTTGGTATTCATAATATTAAAAATGAATTAGAGGAATTAGGGCTAGAAGCCATGTACCCGATGCGTTACCGAATTCTGACTGAATCGGTAAAATCAGCACGTGGTAATCGCAAAGAAGTGATGTCTAATATCCGTCAAGAAATTGAAGGTCGTTTAGTCGAAGCTGGCGTCCCAGCAAAAACAGATGGTCGTGAAAAACTCATCTTTAGTATTTACAACAAGATGAAGAAAAAACGCGTACAGTTTCATGAAGTTGTTGATATTTATGCATTTAGAATCATAGTTGACGATCTCGACACTTGCTATCGTGTACTGGGTCAAATGCACAGTTTATACAAACCAAAGATAACCCGCTTTAAAGATTATATTGCGATTCCAAAAACCAATGGTTATCAGTCTTTACATACCTCATTAGTGGGTCCACACGGGGTACCGCTTGAGATCCAAATCCGCACTAAAGATATGGACCTTATGGCTGACCGTGGTGTTGCTGCACATTGGTCATACAAACAAGGCGCAGACAAAATTAATACCAATGCACAATTACGTGCACAGAAGTGGATGCAAAGCCTACTCGAATTACAGCAAAGTGCTGGTTCGTCATTTGAATTTATTGAAAGTGTAAAAACAGATCTGTTCCCAGATGAAATTTATGTTTTCACACCAAAAGGAAGAATTATCGAGCTACCACGTGGTGCTACACCGGTAGACGTCGCTTATTCAATCCATACAGATGTTGGTCATACTTGTGTTGGTGCCCGTGTTAATCGCCAGCCACATGCGCTAAGCCAACCATTGAAAAATGGTCAAACCGTTGAAATTATTACCGCGCCAGGTGCGCGACCAAATGCCGCATGGCTAAACTTTATTGTGACAGGCAGAGCGCGCGCTCGTGTTCGTCAGCAATTAAAAAATATGCGTACCGAAGATTCAATTATCCTTGGTCGCCGTTTATTAAATCACGCATTAAATGGTGTTAAAGTTGATGACCTTGACGTCAAAAACTTAAACCAAGTACTCGAAGATACCAAGTGTGAAAACTTAGATGCCCTGCTTATCGAGATCGGTTTAGGTAACATGATGAGCATAGTGATTGCCCGCCGTCTACAAGGTCGAGTAGATGAACTAACAGATCTTTCACCACGCTCGGAAGAAGCTAAAATGCCAATTAAAGGCGCGGAAGGCATGCTCGTTAGTTTTGCTAACTGTTGTCATCCCATTCCAGGTGATCCAATTGTTGCCCATTTAAGCCCTGGCAAAGGTTTAGTTGTGCACATTGAAACCTGTCGTAATATTCACGGTTATCAAAATGAACCGGACCGCTATATCCCTGTGGAATGGGATGACAATATTGATCCAAGCAAAGAGTTTAAAACCGAGATCCGTATTCAAGTGGTTAATCATCAAGGCGTATTAGCAAAATTAACCAATACAGTGGCATCGACAGGCGCCAATATTCATAACATTGTTACCGATGAAAAAGATGCCCGAGTTTATAACGTTGATATTCTCATTACCGCCAAAAATCGTAAACATGTGGCCGATGTAATGAAGAAGATACGCACCCTGCAAGACGTACTAAAAATATCACGCAGTTATAACTAAGCATTCAATGAAGAATGTGAACGTATATATCACAACGTGCTAATTTGCTAATAACGAAGCAGTTATAAAGGACTGCTTCGTTATATAAACACTATTCAACGACCCAGACTCGCCTAAGCTAAGTTCCGATACTCGCATTAGCCCGTGATTTGGGTATAATACCTCGCCAATTAAATCTGATAGAGTAAGACCATGACCCCAGAACGTCTCGAACGCATTACTAAAATGCTCCAACATCGCCAACCAGATCTTACTGTTTGTATGGAATCTGTGCATAAACCACATAATCTTGCAGCCGTAGTAAGAACTTGCGATGCAGTTGGTGTCAACAATGTTCACGCGGTATGGTCAGTACGTCCAACAAAAGTGTCTGGCGGCACTGCAACAGGCAGCCAAAACTGGGTGAAAGTACACTCTCACGATAACATTGCTGCAGCAATCAAAGAATTAAAAGCCCAAGGCATGCAAGTGCTGGCAACTAACCTTTCTGATACTGCCGTTGATTTCCGTGAAATTGACTATACCAAACCAACTGCGATTTTAATGGGTCAAGAAAAGACTGGTATCAGTGCAGAAGCATTAGCACTTGCCGATCAAGATATCATCATCCCTATGGTTGGTATGGTGCAATCATTAAACGTATCAGTAGCAACTGCGACGATCTTATATGAAGCACAGCGTCAACGTGACAATGCAGGCATGTATCAAGGCGAAAGCAAACTATCCGCTGAAGAACAGCACAAAATCTACTTTGAAGGCGGCCACCCTATCTATGCAAAAGCATGTAAACGTAAAGGTTTGGCTTACCCAGAATTAGATGAAGAAGGTCAAATTGTTGCAGACAAATCGTGGTGGGATGCACTGCGTAGTTCAAACTAAGACAGCTTTAATTAAGCTTTGCATTTGATACCAAAATGCAAAGCTAGCGTAATCTATATCGTAGTAGCTTGAGTATAAATCTTCTGATAATATATGTGTATATGTACAGTGGATTCGAGAGTGATTATGCGACTAGATAAGATCCCGGTTATCGAATTAAAAGGTGTTGGGGCCAAAATGGCCGAAAAATTAGCAAAACTGAACTTAATCACGGTTCAGGATCTGCTTTTTCATCTGCCAAGCCGATATCAGGATCGTACGACCATCTATCCGATTCAAGATCTCTTACCCGGTCTACACGGTACTATCGAAGGCGAGATCGTCAGTTGCGATGTCACGTTCGGTAAACGCAAAATCATGTCTTGTAAAGTCAACGATGGCACAGGTATCATCACCTTGCTGTTTTTTCATTTTAATGCCGGACAAAAAAACAGTTTCAATGTAGGTAAAACCATCACTGCATTTGGCGAATTTCGCCGTGGTCGCTTTGGTTATGAAATTGTCCACCCTGAATATAAACTCGCTCATACTACCGGCTCAGAGATGAGTGAAGAAACGCTGACGCCAATATATCCTTCAACAGATGGCTTAAAGCAGCTAACCTTGCGTAACCTGACTGACCAAGCACTGCAGCACCTTACTCAGACGACATTGCAAGAGTTGCTACCAAAAGGCCTATATACCGGACAAATCGAGTTAAACCATGCCATTCAACTGTTACATCGACCAACACCCGATGTCTCGCTTGAATTACTGGAGCAGGGTCAACACCCAGCACAGCAACGCCTTATTATTGAAGAGCTACTGGCACAAAACATCAGCATGCTGCAATTACGCAAAAAAATGCAGCAACATCCAGCAGTTCAATTGCAACCCAGTAAAAAAATCACCGACAAATTTTTAGCTCAACTACCTTTTACCCCAACTAATGCTCAACAACGTGTTGTCGGTGAAATCCAACAGGACCTCCAGAAAGGCTATCCTATGATGCGTTTAGTGCAAGGTGACGTAGGGTCAGGAAAAACTCTAGTTGCAGCGCTAGCGGCGTTACAGGCAATAGGTAGTGGCTATCAGGTGGCATTGATGGCACCAACTGAGATATTAGCCGAGCAACATGCGCTTAATTTCAAAGGCTGGTTCAATCAACTGGGTATCAAAGTCGGTTGGTTATCCGGTAAACAAAAAGGTAAAGCCCGGGAAGCAGAGTTAGAATCCATTGCGAGTGGCGAAACGCAGATGATTGTCGGCACCCATGCCATTTTTCAAGACGCGGTCAAATTTTTAAATTTAACCTTAGTGATTATTGATGAGCAGCACCGCTTTGGTGTCGAGCAACGCCTTGCTCTACGTGAGAAAGGTGCGGTCAGTGGTTTATACCCGCACCAATTATTTATGACTGCAACCCCAATTCCACGAACCTTAGCCATGACCGCTTATGCTGATTTAAATACCTCGGTTATTGACGAATTACCGCCTGGACGTACTCCGATCACCACAGTGGTGATGCCAGATAGTAAACGAGAAAAAATCATCGAACGAGTGGAATTAGCCGTTAAGAATGAAGACCGTCAAGTCTATTGGGTATGTACTCTCATTGAAGAATCAGAGGTGTTAGAGGCCCAAGCAGCTGAAGATACCGCTAATGATTTACAGAAAAAATTACCCGATTTACGTATTGGTTTAGTACATGGCCGGATGAAAGCCATTGAAAAACAATACGTCATGGAAGCTTTTAAAAACAAACAATTGGATTTATTAGTCGCAACCACGGTTATTGAAGTCGGTGTTGATGTGCCTAATGCAAGTTTGATGATTATCGAAAACCCAGAACGTTTAGGCCTCGCACAATTACATCAGCTACGTGGTCGTGTCGGCCGTGGAAAAGTCGCCAGTCACTGCGTATTACTTTATCACGCACCGCTTTCCGATACTGGCAGTAAGCGTTTATCAGTATTACGAGAAACCACAGATGGGTTCAAAATTGCACAGCGAGACCTCGAGATCCGTGGCCCAGGCGAAATGCTCGGCAGTAAACAAACCGGTATTGCCGACTTGAAAGTCGCAGATTTAGTACGCGACCAACAACTTATCCCTTTGGTTCAAAATATTGCTCGCCACTTACTGCAACAGCATCCTAATAATGCCCATGCAATCACCCAACGTTGGATGGCAGACAAAGACATTTATTCTAACGCTTAATTTGCCATTTTATAAACGGTCAAACATTATGCACCGACAGGTATCACCACAAAGGTAGCACTAAAAACTGCAGCTAATTTAGGTCCACTGTAAACGTCAACATCAATATCTAACTTGGCGTTACGTCCTTCTAATAATTCCAGAAAACTGCCCTTCATCCTGTATTTATGTGCGACCGCAAAGGGCTCCAAATTAATGGGGCGTTTATAATGAATGTTACCTTTAGACAGTACGATATTTCCCAGTAAGCCCTGTTCTTTTAACATTAACCAGACTAATCCCCAGCCTGTTAGCGTCGCTTGGCTATAAATACTGCCAGCAAACATAGTATCGTGAACATTTACATTCGCATTTAATGGCGCCGCCGTTTCAAATCGCCAACCACTGTACTGACGAATATTAATGCCCATGTGTTGGCTAATCGGGATCTTAGTTGCCCATTCTTGTTGTAGTTCTGCACACCAATCTGGATGTCGTAAAATCTTATCCATGGCGTTCACTTCTTTAATCATCTGACGATGACGAACACCTTCACTAACTTGGCCACTGCCCACTAAAGAAAAACCGCATTTTTCATAAAATGGCACAGCTTCGACACGCGCATTCATGACAATCCGTTCACTACCAGCCTTGTAGGCTTCATCTTCTAAAGCCGAAATCAGTAAACTGCCTAAACCCTGCTTACGGTGACTAGGATCAACCGCCATATAGTGAATCTGAGATTCATCCGCACCCGCGGTATAAATCCGACCACAAGCAATGGGTGTGCCTGCATTATTCAAGATCATACGATGCTCGCTGTGCTCATCATAGATATCTTTTTCGCTACCACGCGGACGTTGTAATGGTGCTCTTAATAGCGACCAGCGTAAATGATAATAATCTTCTAACTCTTGTTCCGTTTCAGGTATATGCACGTGAAACATATTCTCTCCTTGTCTATTATCACTCATGGTTGCTGTCTACACTTGCAGCCAAAAAGTAACCGGTCCATCATTGACTAACGACACTTGCATATCTGCAGCAAAGCGCCCAGTCTCTGTCGTTATTTCTTTTTGATGACATTGACCAACAAAATATTCATATAAATGATTAGCATCAGCGGGAGCAGCAGCAGTAGAAAAGCTCGGCCTTGTACCAGAATTAGTGTCTGCCGCTAAGGTAAATTGCGATACCACTAACAGTTCGCCATTGACTTGTTGAACATTTAAATTCATTTTATCGTCTGTATCACTAAAAACACGATACGCTAATAATTTTTCACATAAACGCTTGGCTTTCGCCTCGGTATCACCTTTCTCGATGCCCAATAACACCACTAAGCCTTGGCCTATTTTACCAATAACTTCGTCTTCAACGGTTACATCTGCTTTGCGCACACGCTGGATCAATGCGATCATGCCATTCCTCAATAATCATTATTAAAATTTAATGTTATTGATAATACCGAAACTCCTGAAATTAATCACTTACAAACTCAAACGCAATAATCTCAGCCATGAGTTCTGTCGCTTTTCGTAACGCATCTATCATGCCTGGTTCACAATCAAAATGACCCGCATGAGGCACAATAAGCAGCTTAGCTAATGAGAGGTGCTGACATAATTCGTACGCAGGCCCCAACGGATTAGATATATCAAAGCGCCCATGCACCATAATTATCGGTAAATGTGATAATGAGTCTAGACACTTAAAAATATAATTGTCAGAAATAAAACAATTTTTCGAAAAATAATGACATTGTAGCGTCGACATACTTAACGCCACATCAGCATCAATCAGATCAACTTTACTGCGGAACTCAGGATGTGGATTACCAATTTGCGCTTGCCACTCTACCCAAGCTTTTGCCGCCGCCATTTTTTCTATTTCATTATCGCTGACTAATAACTGACTATATGCAGAGAGTAAGGCACCATAATCTCTTCCATTAGCACGGCTAACCAGTTGCTTAAAATGATCAGGAAATAACTGTGCGGCACCACCCGACGCTGAAAATTGCCACGTTAAATCCTGATTACGCGCTAAAAATAAGCTGTGTAGTATTAAGCCTTGTACCTTATCTCGATGGCTCAAGCTATACAACAGCGCTAACGTAGCCCCCCACCCTTCACCGAATAATACGCAACGGCGAATACCTAGCAACGTTAAGATAGCACTAATATCCTGCAATAAATCTTGGGTGGTATTGTCTTCAATACAGGCATACGGTTTAGAGCGCCCACAGCCACGTTGGTCAAACAAAATTATTCGGTATAGCTTAGGGTCGAATAAACGTCTATCATCTTCTAGAACCCCTTTACCGGGACCGTCATGCAGAAATAATAGTGGTATACCATTAGGATTCCCCACTTCCTCAATATAAATACTGTGTAGTGGACTTACAGATAAATAATGTTCAGCATAATGCTGGATGGCTGGGTACAGTCCAATCATAGCAATATCAACCTCTTATCCACAACAAAAGACACTAAAGGTTGATAGTTGAACCTAACATTAGCGCAGCAATGTTAACCCACTTGCAATATTAACTTTGCCTTACTTAGCCAGAACTGTCATCCATAGATAGATGTTTTTGCTGTTGATTTTGTGACTGTTTTTGCAATTTAACCTGTGCTTTTTTATGCTCATCAAATTCTGTTAATGACGCTGTAATTTCAGCCCCAAGTAGGACAATCAACCAGCATAGGTAAATCCAAACTAATAAGATAGGTATAGTTGCTAATGCGCCATAAATCACTTCATAAGAGGGAAATTGTACTAAATACCAAGTAAAAATCCGTTTGATACCTTCAAATAACAAAGCACTAATCGAGGCGCCAATAAATGCATAAAGTAACGGAACGTGACGATGAGGAATAACCACATACATCACAAATAAACCCAATGTACCCAGCAAGGCAGGCACCAGCTTTAACAGGCTAACAATCCCAGTCACTTCTGTCACATCAGAAACAAACGATAAGGATAATAAATAAGACGAAATACCTAAACTAATGGCAATAAATAATGGACCAAAAGTTAATATCAACCAATACACTGCAAATGATAAAAAGAAACTACGTTCAATTTTGCATCGCCAAATATGATTAATATGCTTATCAATGGTATTAATTAACAGCAATGCCACCATAAATAACGCACCAGAGCCAATGGAGGTCATTTTCCCTGTATTGGTAACAAAATCCTGTAGGTATTCTTGAATCGTCCCCGTAGCATGTGGCACTAAATTGGTATATAAAAATGCTTCAACACTTTGCTGCCAACTTTCAAAAATAGGAAAAGCCGACATCACAGAAAAAACGACAGTGATTAATGGGACGAGAGAAAGTAACGTTGTATACGCCAACGAACTGGCGTTAACCGTGATCCGGTCATCATTCACGCGTTGACCTAAATAGCGCAAAAATGCAAAGCAATTTGACAAGAACAACCACAACACGGTTTTAGTTTTTGCCAACAATAGCAGTAACGGATGTTGATAAGATGACTTAACCACAGGTTCCCTCTCTGGTAATTTTAAGGTAAAAAAAAGGTGATACCTAAGTATCACCTTTTTTTATAATAGCGCCAAGATTATTAAATAATAACCTTAATTAACTATTATTATTTAGCTGGACGGCTAGCACGTTTACGTTCGTTTTCTGAAAGAAGTTTCTTACGGATACGAATGCTTTTTGGTGTAACTTCTACTAATTCATCAATATCGATGAATTCAAGCGCTTGCTCAAGAGTCAAGATGATCGCTGGTGAAAGCGTTTGTGCTTCATCAGTACCAGAAGAACGTACGTTAGTAAGCTGCTTACCACGAATACAGTTAACTGTTAAATCGTTAGCACGGTTATGAATACCAACAATTTGACCTTCGTATACTTCTGTAGCGTGACCTAAGAACAGACGACCACGATCTTGTAAGAAGAATAAAGAGTAAGTAACAGCTTTACCAGTTTGGTTACAAATTAATACACCATTCTGACGTTGACCAATTGTACCGCCTTTATGTAGACCGTAATGATCGAAGCTATGGTATAGAAGACCAGAACCAGATGTCATTGTTAAGAATTCAGTTTGGAAACCGATTAAACCACGGCTTGGGATGATGAAGTCTAAACGAATACGACCTTTACCATCTGGAGTCATGTTAGTTAGTTCCGCTTTACGGATACCTAACTGTTCCATGATAGAACCTTGATGTTGCTCTTCACAATCAACAGTCAATGTTTCCATTGGTTCATGTAGCTTACCATCAATCATACGTTCGATAACTTCAGGACGAGATACTGCTAGCTCGAAACCTTCACGACGCATGTTTTCAATTAAGATACCTAAATGTAATTCACCACGACCTGATACTTTAAATTTATCTGGATCAGCAGTTTCTTCTACTTTAAGTGCAACGTTATGTACTAGCTCTTTGTTCAGACGGTCAAGGATGTTACGTGATGTAACAAATTTACCTTCTTTACCACAGAATGGTGAGTTATTTACTTGGAACGTCATTGTTACAGTTGGTTCATCAACTGATAACGGTGGAAGCGCTTCTACATTGTTCTGTGCACAGATAGTGTCAGAAATTTTAAGTTCGCCTAAACCAGTGATTGCAATAATATCGCCCGCTTGTGCAAGTTCAACATCATGACGCTCAAGACCTAAGTAACCTAATACTTGGCCAACTTTACCTTTACGCTCTTTACCGTCAGAACCAACAATAGTAACTTGTTGATTTACTTTAACAGAACCACGCGTTATACGACCAACACCGATCACGCCAACATATGCGTTGTGATCAAGTTGTGAGATTTGCATTTGGAAATCACCGTCACGATCGCCTTCTGGTGCAGCAACACCATCAACGATAGCTTGGAATAAAGGTTCCATGTTTTCTGTTGCTTCTTCTGATTCAGCGTTAGCCCAACCATTTAGAGCTGAAGCGTAAACAACTTTAAAGTCAAGCTGTTCATCAGTTGCGCCTAGGTTATCAAACAAATCAAAGATTTGATCCATTACCCATTCAGGACGAGCACCAGGCTTATCAATTTTATTGATAACAACAATTGGCTTAAGACCGTGTGCGAATGCTTTTTGTGTTACGAAACGCGTTTGTGGCATTGGGCCATCAACTGCATCAACGATTAAACAAACACTGTCTACCATAGACATAATACGTTCAACTTCACCACCGAAATCGGCGTGTCCTGGAGTATCTACGATGTTGATACGGTAATCTTTCCAAGTAATTGCAGTGTTTTTTGCAAGAATTGTAATACCACGTTCTTTTTCAAGATCGTTGGAATCCATTACACGTTCTTCATTACCACCACGTGTTTCTAACGTACCTGACTGTTCTAATAATTTGTCAACTAAAGTCGTTTTGCCGTGGTCAACGTGAGCGATAATCGCAATGTTGCGTAGTTTATCTAGCACTGTGATGCCTCTATATATTTTATATGGGTAAAAATTAGGCGGTATTGTAACCGCCCCGCTGTGATCTACCTAACAAAATTTTGGCGCAGAGTAAAATGATTGTAATTTATTTTATTTAAAAATCGAGCGATAGCCACTGAATGGGCTTTTAGCACACAAAATATAAATAAATATAAGCCGTATCACACCGTGAGTAATCTGTCTTACAGGTGATACATTTTATCAACTATATTTGAATACGATTTTACTGGTAATCCCTGAAAATAAACCATAATATCGAAGTTAGTAATAGTAAATGTATGCGTTTATTTACCGCTATAATCTTTGCACCAAAAAAGTGCAGCCAACGCACAGTGTTCGTGCAACAATAGGTTAAGGCAAGGAATAACGAGTACATTAAAACATTAAAATCAACAACTTAAATAGTTGGCACATATATGGCATTATTAAAATTATGATTGTTTACAGTCAGCCATTTTAAATGAAGCCATCATATTGATGACACCGGAGGTTATTTTTTATGTCAGCAGAAAGCGTATTAGCTCTAATTAAAGAACAAGACGTTAAATTTGTAGATTTACGTTTTACAGATACTAAAGGTAAAGAGCAGCACGTTTCTCTACCACATCATCAAGTTAATGCCGGCTTCTTTGAAGAAGGTAAAATGTTTGATGGTTCATCAATTGAAGGTTGGAAAGGCATCAACGAATCTGACATGATTTTAATGCCAGATCCGGCAACAGCCGTACTTGACCCGTTCACAGAAGCAACAACACTGAACCTTCGTTGTGACGTACTAGAGCCTGCAACAATGCAAGGTTATAGCCGTGACCCTCGTTCAGTAGCAAAACGTGCACTTGCATATTTACGCTCAACCGGTATCGCTGATGATGTATTCTTCGGTCCTGAACCAGAGTTTTTCCTATTTGATGATGTTAAGTACAAAACTGACATGTCAGGTAGCATGTACAAAATTGACGCTGAAGAAGCTTCTTGGAACTCTGATAAAGAGTACGAAGGCGGCAATATGGGTCACCGTCCAGGTGTTAAAGGTGGTTACTTCCCAGTATCACCAGTTGACTCTGCACAAGACATCCGTAGCGCAATGTGCTTAATAATGGAAGAAATGGGCTTAACAGTTGAAGCACATCACCATGAAGTAGCAACAGCCGGTCAAAACGAAATTGCAGCACTATATAACTCAATCGTTGAAAAAGCGGATGAAGTGCAAATCACTAAATACGTTATCCATAATGTTGCACACGCTTATGGCAAAACAGCAACATTCATGCCTAAGCCACTTGTAGGCGATAACGGTTCAGGTATGCATTGTCACCAATCACTACAGAAAAATGGCGAAAACATTTTTTCTGGTGACCTGTATGGCGGTCTATCTGAAACTGCACTTTATTACATCGGTGGTATCATCAAGCACGCAAAAGCAATTAACGCATTTGCTAACCCAGCAACTAACTCGTACAAACGTTTAGTTCCTGGTTTTGAAGCACCAGTAATGCTAGCTTACTCAGCGCGTAACCGTTCTGCATCAATCCGTATCCCAATCGTACCATCGCCAAAAGCGACACGTATTGAAGTACGTTTCCCAGATCCAGCAGCAAACCCATACTTAGCATTCTCTGCAATGTTAATGGCTGGTATTGACGGTATTAAAAACCGTATTCATCCTGGTGATGCAATGGATAAAGATTTATACGACCTTCCAGCAGAAGAAGCAGCAGAGATTCCACAAGTTGCCTCTTCACTACAAGAAGCACTATCAGCACTAGATACTGACCGTGACTTCTTAACTGTTGGTGATGTAATGGCTGACGATACTATCGATGCTTACATTGCAATAAAAGAAGAAGAAGTTGAAAGACTGAACATGACAACTCACCCAGTTGAGTTTGAAATGTACTACAGCGTATAATTTCTTATTAATTCAAATTAATATAAAAAACCCGCTACTTAGCGGGTTTTTTATTTGTTAAACAAATGTAATTAGGTGAAAATAACCATACAAATCAAGTAACCAAAGACAGGATGTCGCCATGAAACACGTAATATTATTCATATTAACAATCACAAGCTATGCCAGTGTTGCCGCTATTTATCAATGGACTGATAAACAAGGTATTACCCATTTTTCGGATGATGAAAGTAAACCCGCATCAGCCAAAGAAATTAATGTGAAGCTTACCCCCCCTTCCATTGATTCTCTTACTCAATCAATCACACCCAAAGCAAGCCATGCAAATACCACAGTAAATGATAAACCAGTCTCGCCAATTAGCATTCATATCAGTACACCACGCAATCAACAAACAATACGCAGTAATACTGGCGAAATCACAGTCTCAGCGACACTCAGTTCTACACTACAATACGGTTCAAATATTCGTTTATTAATTGATGGCATTACTCATAGTGAACAAATTAAGCACCAATTTAATGTCACAAATGTACCCATTGGTACGCATAAATTACAGTTACAAATAATTAACAACTTAGGCAAGGTAATTGCATCATCAGAGCTCATTACTGTTTATTTACATAGATTTAAGGCCAACTAAGCATTTCCGCTTTAATTTCACCACGCTGTACAGTAATATTTTAAAGTAAGCACCAAATTGGTGCGTTCAGTCACGGGATGTTTATCCTAATAAGGAAGTGCCATGATAATGATCCCAGAACCTCAGCAGTCATTACTGAATAACTTAGTTTCTTCAGTTTTCGTTCTCAATCATGATCTGTATATAAAATATCTCAATCCAGCAGGTGAACAACTATTAGGCTCCAGTGCCAGTCGTGTGCTTGATGTGAAGCTCACGGATATCATCGAACATACAACACTCGACCTTTCGTTACTGACAAGCATTATTAAAACAGGGCAAGGATTTACTGATAATGAAGTATCATTAGTCATTGATGATCGCCAACTATTAGTCGAAATTTCAGCAACATTAACGAATTTTAACTCGGAAATCTGTGTTCTAATTGAAGCAAGACAAATAGATTTACAAAAGAAAATTAGCCAAGAACTTTATCAACATGTACAGCAGCAAGCTGCGCAAGAATTAGTACGTGGCTTAGCCCATGAAATTAAAAACCCACTCGGGGGATTACGTGGCGCCGCACAACTGTTAGAGAAAGAGCTACCAACGCCGGAATTAAAAGAATTTACCGGTATTATCATCGAACAAGCCGATCGATTACGGACCCTAGTTGACCGTTTATTAGGGCCACAAAAGCCTGGTCAACAAACCATTTTAAATATTCATTCCGTCATTGAAAAAGTAAAACAATTAGTCGAGTTCGATTTACCGCCAGGCATTATCATCGAGCGAGATTATGATCCATCAATACCTGATTTTGAGATGGAACCAGACCTATTACAACAAGCACTACTTAATATCATTAGTAATGCCATTCAAATACTAAAAGAACATGGCATCATTAAAATTATTACGCGCACAGCACATCAAGTGAATATCCAAGGGCAGAAATATCGCTTATGTACTGAAATAAAAATCATTGATAACGGACCTGGTATTCCAGAGCATATTAAAGATACCTTGTTCTACCCAATGGTTACTGCTCGTGAAGGCGGCACCGGACTTGGCCTTTCTATTGCTCAAAACCTGATTAAGCAACACAAGGGTAAAATTGAGTGTCATAGCTGGCCAGGCCATACCGAATTTGCCATTTATCTGCCACTAAGAAAATAAAGGATTAAACTATGACAACAGCAACAGTTTGGATTGTCGATGACGATAGTTCTATCCGCTGGGTTCTTGACAAAGCATTAAAGTCACAGAAATTTGAAACCTCTGCATTTAGTGGTGCGCATGCTTTATTAAATAAACTCGAATTCGAACAGCCAGATATCATTATTTCTGATATCCGCATGCCAGAAATGACCGGATTAGAGTTAATGAATAAAGTACATGCCATTCACCCAGATCTCCCAATCATCATTATGACGGCCCATTCCGATCTCGACAGCGCAGTCAATGCGTATCAGGCCGGCGCATTTGAATACCTACCAAAGCCGTTTGATATTGATGAAGCAGTGTCCTTGGCTACTCGCGCAGTGACCCATGCCAAAGAGCAAAGCAAAAACCGTCGTAAAAATAATAAAGTGGCGCCAGTGACTGAAATTATTGGTGAAGCACCAGCCATGCAGGAAGTTTTTCGCGCTATCGGTCGCTTATCACGTTCTTCGATTAGCGTATTAATTAATGGTGAATCTGGTACAGGTAAAGAATTAGTTGCGCAAGCGCTACACAAACACAGCCCGCGCGTAAATAACGAATTCATTGCCTTGAACATGGCTGCAATTCCCAAAGATTTGATTGAATCAGAACTTTTTGGTCATGAAAAAGGCGCCTTTACGGGGGCTGCAGGTGTGCGTAATGGTCGCTTTGAACAAGCTAATGGCGGTACCCTATTTTTAGATGAGATCGGGGATATGCCGATTGATATTCAAACGCGATTATTGCGTGTGCTTTCTGATGGACAGTTTTACCGTGTAGGCGGCCATTCTCCGGTGAGTGTCGACGTACGAATCATAGCAGCAACGCATCAAAACTTAGAAAAGAAAGTCGCTGATGGTAGTTTCCGCGAAGACTTATTCCATCGCTTGAACGTCATCCGTATTCATATTCCATCGTTAAATGAACGTCGAGAAGATATTCCTAAACTCGCCAATCATTTTTTAATCAGAGCGGGTAAAGAACTAAGTGTCGAAACCAAAATTCTCAGTAAAGAAGCACAAACCTATTTAGCTAATCATCATTGGTCCGGTAACGTTCGCCAACTTGAAAACATTTGTCGTTGGTTAACCGTGATGGCCAGTGGCCAAGAAATATTCATTGCTGATTTACCTTCTGAGATCACTGAAGAACAATCCCCCTTAATAAGTCATGGTAGCGCAGCTCAAAGTGGCGACTGGCGCACACAATTGAAAACCTGGACTGCACAGCAACTCGCATCAGGACAGAGTGATATCCTTGCTGAAGCAATGCCCGATTTTGAACGAATCATGTTACAAACCGCACTCGAGTACACACAAGGTCATAAACAAGATGCAGCAAAACTACTGGGTTGGGGTCGTAATACTCTCACCCGTAAGTTGAAGGAACTCGATATTAATTAATCATACTTAAGCAGTTAACTTATTCTTTAAGTTAACTGCACCGCTTACTAATTCAGTGAATCATGTTTTTCAATAATATAATTATGGAGTATCAAAGCTAAGTCATTATCAATATCAAAGTTCAGCGCCAGCCCTTTGCTATTATTATTTTCATTTTCAATCCGCACAACATTAGCCTTAACTAAATGAAAACCACGTTGTGGGATCTTTAAATAAAAGTTCACCCGATCACCTTTCTTAAGGTTAAAATCGATAGACGAAAATTGCTGCGCACTGCATAACATAAACAAACCCGACGTCGATATGTTCAGAACTGCACCCAATAATACTTCACCTTGCGGATCAAATATCTTTAAGCCTTTAGGATCCGACAGGCGCCAATAACGCCCTTCGCCACCTTTATGGTCAATAATATCAGGAGGACCAAGCTCCTTTAGCTCATCACTATAACCATCACTAACAAGATAAAGCGGAAAACGAAATTCCTTTTGTTCGCTTTGCGTTACCAATACAATGTCATCAGATTGCGCTAATACATTCAGCATTTTCTTTGAGATATGCGAAATAAATACTTCACGACTAACATCATCAGCCTGACTCTCTATTACTTCCTGTAATAAATTAAGCTCATCTTGAGTTAAAATATCCGTCACTTTCTTTGGCATCAAAAAACCTTTATTGCTTTGTCGAGAAACATCCTGTTTGCTATACAAAGAGTGGGAGTAATTCAAATTACATTTTCACCTAGTTATACTAATCTTAGTAAACCAGAACAAGTTTAACCTTGCAAATATAAAAACTATGAGCTTGATGACACCCTCATAAAAGTAAGTATTAACAAAAACTATTCCGATATAACAACAATTGAGCCGAGTATGGAAATGAATCTAGATAATATGAATAATGAAGTCAGTCTAATAGATACGGTAGAAGTAAAAGGCGAGTTTATTATGGAACAACGTCACCGCCAGGAGCGGCGGCAACGTCAATCAAATCATTGTTCTCTTTACGAGCGTCGATTACACAACCGACGTAGTGCCCATAGAAACAAGATTGATATTAAAGTCTAATGATGGTGATGATGGTGCGGTTTAGCATTTCTAAAACTATGTGGTAATAATTCCAACATAAAGCTACGCGCACCGCGACGTAAAATACTTATCGCAAATAGCACTGTCACAATAACTAAGCTTACATAACGCCACCAATCATCTTGCCAATGTGGTGCTAACGTTAACCAGGGCTTAGGCAATTCAGGTACCCAATACATAATCCCCAGACCCAATAGCAAGGCCACAGCGACAATAGCCATAACCACAGCCATTGCAATGTGCTTACCTTGATTATCTTTAATAAAGCGGTATAAATCTAAGTTAAGCGTTGGTCCCACTAAACTAAAGGCAACAACCGCACCAGGCGATACACCAGCAATAAGCATAATCGCTAATACAGGGGTAATACCCGTCGCACAAAAATGAAAGGGTAACGCAATTAAGATCGCCAGAACTACTTGTAACCAAGGTTCTTGCTGTAAAAACTGCCAACCAATCGTCGGGGTAAATGTTGCAGCTGCAATTAATCCAAACAGTACCCAAGGTGCGGTATGATCAATTAAATGCGCAAAGCCATGTTCAAAAGCATGCTTCAAACGCGATGTAGATTGTTTTAACTGTTCAGGTGTCGCACACGTTTCGGTATTTAAATCATGTTTCTTAAATAATAATCCAATCAATAAACCCAAGGTTACCGCTAAAGTAATCGCCATCACTAAACGAATACCAACCCACTCAGCACCTAATAACGGCAGCGAAATAAGTAGCGCATCAAACCCTATCACAGGCGACGCTACCAAAAATGACACAGCTAATGCAGAACCGCAGCCCGCTTTAATCAACTGTTTATACATGCTTGATGCATCTGGAATACAGATTGGTAGGGGTAAACCAATCAGCGTGCCTTTTAATGCTCCAGCGACTGAACCAGTACTGCGTAATTGCCCAACCATATTAAATGCTGGTTTCACAAAGTTAATCAGCCATGTCAGGATATAAGCGAATAATAGCGCTGGTGCCGCATGTAACGACAAGCTCACAAATCGTAATAAGGTTTCAGCTGTTTCACTGCCGTGCACATGCCCTGCATGGTCATCGTGTCCTACATGGTCATCGTGTCCTGCATGGTCATCGTGCCCTACATGGTCATCGTGCCCTGCATGGTCATCGTGCCCTACATGGTCATCGTGCCCTACATGGTCATCGTGCCCTGCATGGTCATCTAAATTGATATCAGCCTGTATCTCAGATGATGGTGCTATCTGTGATACCAGCACCCTTTCTTCCGAACCATGATCATGCGGCGCATAACCTAACCAATGCGGTAGTAATACTGCAAGTAAACAGATAGCACCAATTAAGCTACCCGTACCAGCGGCAAATTTATCACGTTGAGTTTCTTCACCATGTTCCTGTTTATACGGCTGGTGAAATACGACATGTAAAATAGAGCCCATCACTAACGCTTGGAACCAGATCAACCAGTTACCACTATCATGCGCGATCAGTTCTCCACCTAGCCAAGTACCAGCAACAGTTGCCACTGACATTGCCGTTAATACCGCTAACGGTAACGCTCTGCCATAATGCGGACGTAACAACCACCACACAGTCAAACCAACAGGAAAACGATGGAGTACCACACCGACTGCCAACAAATAAGCGGTCTGATCATCTTCAATAGCAAGCGCACCACCATCGGTGAGAGCGTGTAATACTAGACCTAATACACCTAATATTAAGGTAACAGAATGGGTTTGTTTTGCGACTTTATGAAATATTTTTTCCACCATGCCAGGGCCAAATAAGCCAACGAGCATCAGTCCGAGAACCGCAATCCCCCCACTTTCCAGTAATTCAGGCAAGATATGGAATAACACCAAACCACCAATGGAAACAAAGATAAAACTATCAAAGAAAGCAAAACGATCAGATTTAGAACCGACAAATTTACATAAGTAAGGGCCGAGGAAGAGTGTCGCGATGCTCAAAAATAAAAGTAAAGACATGGTATAAACACGAGGTCAGTAAAACAGGTGTTATATTATAACATAACAGCCGTTACTGATGCCAGTCAGAATTGTTATATTATAACTGCCCTGACTGGCATAGATTAAATTAGTCGTAGAGGAGGATTATTTTACGACTTTAATATTATGTTTTTCTAATAAATGTACATATTCTAACGACGCATCTTCGTCAGTAATCACCATATCAACCTGATCAAATTGATATAATGGCGTATTATGCACTTGACCGAATTTAGAAGAATCCGTGATGACAATATTTTGTGCACCTTTCTCTAAAATCGCCACTCCGACATCAGCACGCATCATATTACGGCTCGTAAAACCCGTATTTGGATGCAAACCATCAATGCCTAAGAACGCCTTAGTAAAGTGAGTATGTTTGATGCAAAGACGCGTCAAGGTACCCACCATGCTTTCACTTTCATGCTGGTAAAGACCACCTAACACAATAATCTTAACATCAGTTTCTTTCATTAAATGGGCAATATAGCTGCTCGGCGTAATAATGGTTACATCACTACGTTTTCCCAGTTCTTTTGCCAATAAAGCATTAGCACTACCGCCTTCGATCATGACTGTTTCGCCATGTTCAACAAGGCTTGCTGCACACATAGCCATTTTACGCTTGTGCTCATAATTTACAGTAATACGATGAGAAACATTATCAGTATTATGCGGAGTAGCTCCACCATGAACACGACGGATGAACCCTTCTTTCTCTAACTTGTTCAGGTCATGACGGATCGTGACCTCTGAAACACCCAGCTTATTTGACATTTCGCCAACAGAAGCTCGTCCCTTTTCATTTACAAGATTAATAATATCAGTATGTCGTTGCTGCATGATTTCTCATATCCCACACAATTTAAGTTACCTATTAAACAGATAGTACCACTTTCACCTGAAAGTCATAAGTACTAATTAAAGCTACAAATTGAAAAAAACTCAGATACATATCATAACTGAGAACTTAATCGCTAATGCTAAGTCTAGCTTATTGTACCGACCATGTTTTTTCATGCCATGTTTGTATAATATAGGAAATTTCATACCAGTCATGTGCACTCGTTACTCTCTCTCTGAACGCTTTATTATGCGGTTGTTTTATCATAATGCAGTTATCAACCCCTGCATTTTTCGCATCCAGTAAATTATCATATTTATCATCAATAAAAGCATGAATCTCATGCGTCTGTTGAATCTTATTTAAATAAGTCGCTTTAGACTCACCAAACTCAACAAAAAAGATATCTTGAAAAATATTACCGAAACAATGATACATGTTTGCTCGACGCAGCGCCTCCACCTGAGGATCTCGACTACACGCGGTAATACAAAAAATATCATAACCTTCTTGGATGAGTTTAGTTAAAATACGAGATGCACCCGGCAGCGCATCTAATGCACCAAACTGCCAACTAGATGCAAACTCTTTTAATATTGTAACATCTTGACCTTCTTTAACACCTAACCACTCGCATAAATCCCATGCTAAGGGTTTACCAGTTACTTTTTTATCATATTGGTGATTAACAAACTCACGTAACCGAGAACCAAAATCTAATACCGTATCATCAATATCAATGACTATCGCTTTCATAGGCGTATTTCCATTTTTTGTAATTATGTCTATCATTAATAATTTTATAAAATAAGATAATGTTATCGAAGAACAATATTACATAGATGCTAAGTTATGTATATTTAACTTCTATGAAATCAAGTCACCAATACTAACTTAATAGTCAAAAAACCTAGAGCACTATTTTCCTTAAGCAACAACGATTACATCCAAACAGGCATTAAAAAAGCACCCAAAGGTGCCTTAATATTAGCGCATGTCTATTATAAAATTAAATCACGCGAGAAAACTGTTGCTGACGTGCACGTTGCCGTAAGTACACATCAAAACACATACAAATATTACGGATCAATAATTTTCCTTTCGGTGCGACCTGCAACATATTACCTTCAATAATAACCAGTTCATCGTTAATGAAAGTTTGTAATAATGCCATGTCTTCAGCAAAGTAAGTGGCAAAATCTAGTTTGAAAGTATCCGCAATCTTGTCCATATCCAGCTCAAAATTACACATTAGCTGTTTAATCACCGCGCGACGAATCGAATCATCATCATTCAGACCCACACCACGCCATTGTGCATGACCAAGCTCACCCACTTGCTTATAGTACATTTTAAGTTCTTTTTGGTTTTGCGAATAGGCATTACCAATTTGGCTAATTGATGATACACCTAACCCCAACAAATCCGTTTCACCTTGAGTGGTATAACCTTGGAAATTACGATGTAATATACCTTCGCGCTGGGCAATCGCTAATTCATCATCAGGCTTTGCAAAATGATCCATACCAATAAATTGATAACCGTTATCGGTCAAAAACGCGATCGCATCTTCTAAAATAGCTAAGCGATCAGAAGGTGACGGCATATCTTCTTCTTTCATTTTACGCTGACCAGCAAACAAACTTGGTAAATGCGCATAATTGAATACCGTTAAACGTGCCGGGTCTAAATCTAGCACACGCTCCAAGGTTTTATGGAAAGTTGCTTTGGTTTGATGTGGTAAGCCATAAATTAAATCAATATTGGTCGATTTGAACCCTAGCTCATGAGCACGTTTGATAAGCGCAAAAATGAAGTCTTCATCTTGATCACGGTTGATTGCCGCTTGCACTTTTTTATCGAAATCTTGCACACCCAGACTCAAACGATTAAAACCAACTTTCGCTAATAAATCAATGGTACTGAGTTCAATTTCACGCGGGTCAACTTCAATCGAAATTTCAGCATCGTCGTCAAAATTAAAACTGTTTTTTAACGCATTCATCAAACGTTGAATTTGTGGTTGAGTTAAAAATGTTGGAGTGCCACCGCCCCAATGTAATTGCGATACGTTACGGTTTTTGAAAAACGCAGCTTGTTGCTTAATCTCAGCTTCAAGCACATCAAGGTACGGATCGGCTTTATGCTGATGGCGGGTAATGACCTTGTTACAACCGCAGTAATAACAAAGCTTATGGCAGAAAGGAATATGCACATACAATGACAACGGCTTATCAGGTGTTTCTTCGCAAGCAAAGCGGAAGTCTTGATAACCAAAAGACTCATCAAATTCCAACGCAGTTGGATAAGATGTATATCTTGGACCACTGTAATTATATTTTTCGATCATAGCCTGATCCCAGACTAATTTTTGATTTAGCATATTCATCCCCTAAGACATATCACGGCAGTATGCCGAAAATAAACATCATGCCGTTTGTCTTACATCATAATATTAACGATTAACACCGTTATTTATTAACATTCAAACGTAGTTAAGCGGGTTACGTCTTTTTGCACACGTTCTGCATATTCACCTTCAAAACGAAAACGGTCTAAATCAAATTGCATACGTGCTTTTTTTGAGAGTTCACTGCGAGCATCCATGATTGGCATATGTTTTATCTTATCATAAAACGCATGTAAATCAGGATATTGCAGAGACCAATCAACAGGTTCTGCAGCAGGTATAGCCGCCAATAATTTACTGATACGAATAGTGCCTTCTGACAGGTCACATTCTTCACGTCCCATCGCTTTAGCAATAATCTGTACACTTTCAGTAATGCGGACTTTACGTGCAGCAACTGCTTCATTTTGTTGATTTAGCAACTGCACTTGTTGTGCTTTCACACGATACAATAAACGTCCCGCATACATTGATAATGCCAGAATGATCAGGCATCCGATGCCCATTAATATCATCCAACTCGCTTGCATTATTATTCCTCAGCGTCGTTATTCTTTAACTTCTTCTCTGTTGCTAAGAAGCGCTCATATAATTCATCTTCTGATAATTTTTCATGATCAGTTTGAAGTGCTTTAGCATCAAGTTCTGCCATCATCGCTTCATCCCACTCATCTTCATCATAATCTTCTTCAAATTCTTCGTCATCAGCATAACCAAGTTCTTCAAGTAAGAATGCATGACGATCTACACCTTCATCGACATATGCTTGGTCATCACTATTTAGCACTTCATTGTTATCTAAACGTAGTAATAGACCACTTAAGCGTGCATCATTTTCTAGTTTGTCTAGCTCTTGCTCAAACGTTAATACCGGTGCAACAGGCTTCACTTCAGCTTTAGGCTGTTTTACTTTAACAATCGCAGGTTGTGCAACTGGTGTCGGTGTCGTTAACAATTGAATAGGAGCTTTACTGCCCACTCTTGGATCGCCCGACTTACGTGAACCCCCAGTGCCTTTTTTACCTTTTACAGCTTCCGTAGTTTTATTACCTGATGTTAAACCTTTACGCTTTTTTAAACGTTTGTGCTTACGCGCTTCTAGTGCTTGAGTATTGGTTTCACGCTTTTTACGATCTGATTTAGCAATAGCTAGCGGGCCGCCTGAGCGTTCTTTTCTTTTACGAGTCATAGTATTCTCTGTCTTTAATCTGTCTAATAACAAGGTCCACAATAATTTTGTTGGCCACATTGTTTATTAGCGGGTATCGTATCGTGCCTTATTTAAAGATAGTCAATTGACCCGTCTTTATTAAGGGCATAATGAGGCAATTCTTTAAGTGAGCGCAGACTATCAAAAAAGCGAGGAAGAAAAAAGATAATTCCGATCTGATGAAAATAAAAAACTCAGCCGAAGCTGAGTTTTTTACGATATTAAAATGAACTCACTAAACAAAAATGATTAGTGAAGACCACCTAGATATTTAGAAATAATATCCATATCGGCAGGTTTCATTTTATATGCAATATCATGCATCATACCATTTTGGTCATTTGCACGTTCTTGGCTACTAAATTTCTCTAGCTGCGCTTTAATATAATCAGCATGTTGACCTGATATTTTCGGGAATTTAGCTGTTTCACTACCATTACCACGCGGGCCATGACATGCTGCACAACCAGCAATACCACGTACGATATCACCACCACGGTATAGTTGCTGACCTGCAGCGATAACGTCTTCAGGTGTTTCTTCAGGTTTCATAGTTTTCGACGCAAAAAACGCCGCAAGATCATGGATGTTTTGTTCAGTTAACATTGCAGACATACCCATCATGGTTGGATCATTACGACCCTTTTCACCACCAGTTTGCATCGCTAGCTGAAAATCTTTCAACTGCTTAACAATATACGAAGCATTTTGCCCCGCTAACTTAGGATAGATACTTGCAGGACTATTACCATCAGCACCATGACACGCTGCACATGTACCAGAAATAGCTTCACCCGCAGCTGCATCCCCTGCAGCTTGGGCGGTACCCATTAATCCGATTAACATTGCAAAAGATAAGACAAGACTTTTCATAGCATTCCACTTGTTATTTTCAGCTTCCGATCCCATGTCACGGCGTGACATGTTACACTTATTATTATTCTATTTGACTATTTTACACATTTTCAAAAAAAAGTAATCATTTAACACAATTTCAATGAGAGATATTAGATTGGATAACAAAAAGATACACTTCGAAAACGCTGCATTTAGGATTAGTGCGCCAGACATTAGCCACCTAACAGACGATTCGGGCATTGAAATTGCTTTCGCTGGGCGATCTAATGCTGGTAAATCAAGTGCATTGAACACACTAACACGCCAAAAAAGTTTAGCGAGAACCAGTAAAACACCTGGCCGTACACAACTTATTAACGTATTCGAAATCGAAGAAGGCAAACGTCTCATCGATTTACCAGGTTATGGTTTTGCTAAAGTACCTTTTGAAGTAAAGAAAAAATGGCAGAAAGCCCTAGGTGAATACCTACAAAAACGCCAGTCATTAAAAGGTATTGTGGTATTAATGGATATTCGTCACCCATTAAAAGATTTAGATAAACAATTAATTCTTTGGGCGATTGATTCTGATATTCCGGTGATGGCACTGTTAACGAAGGCTGATAAGTTAAAACAAGGCGTTCGCAGTAAAACCGTTAAAGAAGTAAAAGAAGCGGTAAAAGAATTTGGCGGTGACGTAACAGTCGCACCATTCTCATCGTTGAAGCATACTGGCATTGATGTACTGAAAAACAAACTATGCGAGTGGTATGATCTAGAGCCTGCGACGGGTATGCCAAGTGAAGACGACGAAGAGTTTGACGATAGCGATTTTGAATACGTTAACGAAGACTAATTCAAACGCTGAATTTTAGACAAAAAAAACGCCTCGTCAATAACTGACGTGGCGATGAATAATAAATTCAATTTGAAACAAAAGGTTTGAAATATAATTTCGAACCTCCATACCCTACCCCGCTAATATACGACAAACTTATTTCAACAGAAAGTAAAATACGTTATTTAGTTACATTTTTTGTGACAAAGCGCACTTTCATCGTTGTTTTATGTATAAAAACAACAAAACCAGTCCTGAGACTGGTTTTTTTTAAATCAAAATATAATAAAATTAATGCTTAATACCAGATTAGTGGGCTTCATCCCAGTTATCACCCACACCAGCTTCCGCAAGTAATGGTACATCCAATGACATCGCAGCCGCCATCAAGGTTTTGATATTAACAATGTAGTCATCCACATGCTCTTCTTTGATCTCAAATACCAATTCATCGTGAACCTGCATAAGCATACGGATAGAGTCAGCTTCTACAGTCTCAATCCAACCAGCAACATTAATCATAGCCTTCTTGATAATATCTGATGCTGTCCCTTGCATTGGTGCGTTAATCGCCGCACGTTCAGCTGCCATTTGACGCATTTTATTACGGGCATTAATTTCAGGTAGGTATAAACGACGCCCCGATAAGGTTTCAACATAGCCCTTATCTTTAGCCACTTTACGCGTTTCATCCATATACGTTAATACACCTGGGTAACGTTCAAAATAGCGCGCCATGTATTGCTTGGCTTCTTTTTGTGGAATATTTAGCTGACGGCCTAAACCGAATGCACTCATCCCATAAATAAGCCCAAAGTTAATCGCTTTAGCACTACGACGTTGATCACTCGTGACGTCGTCAAGTTCAACAGAAAATACTTCTGCTGCCGTCGCGCGGTGAATATCTTTACCTTCAGAAAACGCCGTTAGCAGCCCTTTATCTTGTGATAAATGCGCCATAATACGTAATTCAATTTGGCTATAATCCACTGCCACATATTTGTAACCCGCTTCTGGAATAAATGCCTGACGGATACGTCGGCCTTCACCCGCACGTACTGGGATATTCTGTAGATTTGGATCGCTTGAAGACAAACGACCAGTCGCAGTAACCGCTTGATGGTAAGACGTATGCACACGTCCGGTTTTTTCTTCAATCAAGGTTGGTAGTTTATCGGTATACGTTGATTTTAGTTTACTTAAACTGCGGTACTCTAAAATAATTTTTGGTAATGGATAATTAAGAGCCAGTTCTTGTAATACTTCTTCAGCTGTCGATGGTGCGCCTTTTGGCGTTTTCTTAATAACCGGTAGTTCCATTTTTACAAATAGAATTTCTTGCAGCTGTTTTGGCGAACTCAGGTTAAATGGTTGCTCAGCAATTTCGTGTGCTTTAGCTTCTAGATCCAGCATGCGAATTCCAAGTTCAACACTTTGCGCATCGAGTTTTGATTTCTCAATCAATACACCTTGGCGCTCAACACCAGACAGAATGCTAACGAGTGGTAATTCAACCTCGTTAAATAAAGTAACGAGTGATGGCTCCGCTTCAAGTTTCGCCCACAGTACATTATGCAAACGTAACGTCACATCGGCATCTTCAGCTGCATACGGTGACGCTTGCTCTAATTCAATCTGGTTAAAGGTTAATTGTTTTTTACCTTTACCGGCGATCTCTTCAAAGCTAATGGTTTTATGATTTAAATATTTATCCGCTAAGCTGTCCATATTATGACGCGTCGCGATACTGTTATAAACGTACGATTCAATCATGGTGTCATAAGCAATACCCGCGAGGTTAATGCCGTAGTTTGCTAACACTGATTTATCGTATTTTAAATTTTGACCAACTTTTTTTGCATTACTGTCTTCGAGTAACGCTTTTAATGACGCTAACACATGATCACGGTCTAGCTGTTCAGGCGCATCTAAATAGTCATGGGCAACCGGCAAATAAGCGGCTTCGCCTTCTGCAACTGCAAATGACAGCCCTACTAACTCAGCTTGCATGTAATTAAGGCTAGTCGTTTCAGTATCGAGTGCAAACAGATCAGCTTTTTGTAACTTCACTAACCAACGATCAAAATCTGCTTGCGTTAAAATCGTTTCATAATTGCTGCGATCAATCGTGCAAGGTGCAACAAGGTCACCACTGTCAGACTCACTTGCAGCTGAACTCGATTTTGCGGCTTTACCTGCATACACATGTTTAGTTGCATCAGCACCACCAACTAACGCCGCTAACCAACGTTTAAAGCCCATCTGCTGGTATAACTCAGCTAATGCATCGGTATCTGTTTCTGTGATGGCCAGATCATCAAGGGTTACACCGGTTTCAACATCCAATTTGATCGTCGCTAATGCATAAGAAATTTCCGCATTATCTTTATGCTCGATCATCTTTTTAGCGAGAGTTTTCGAACCACGGAAACCTAAAGGGGCAATAGCGTCTAAGTTACTGTAGATATCTTTAATGCTAC
The DNA here is from genome assembly GCF_900120065.1 of Moritella viscosa. Taxonomy (NCBI): domain Bacteria; kingdom Pseudomonadati; phylum Pseudomonadota; class Gammaproteobacteria; order Alteromonadales; family Moritellaceae; genus Moritella; species Moritella viscosa. The sequence continues at coordinate 23,031 of NZ_FPLG01000097.1, read as the reverse complement.
CCAATCCTTGCAGCAAACCTAACGCTGTTTTTTCCCCAACACCAGGCACACCCGGAATATTATCGGCAGCATCACCCATAAGCCCAAGCAGATCAATGATCAACTCTGGTGGTACACCAAATTTATCTTTAACACCCTGTGGATCCAATACCGTATCCGTCATGGTGTTGATTAGCGTGACATTCTCATCAACCAACTGCGCCATATCTTTATCACCGGTACTGATCAATACAGCACGACCTTCGGCACTGGCTTGTGCGGCGATCGTACCGATCACGTCATCGGCTTCAACACCCGAAATACAGATCAACGGTAAACCTAATGCCTTAACAATCTCATGCACAGGTTCGATCTGGCAACGTAGATCATCCGGCATTGGTGGACGATGCGCTTTATAATCTGGGTACATTTCATTTCGGAATGTAGGGCCTTTAGCATCGAAGATAACCGCGATATGACTGGGACTAAATTGTGTTAATAAGCTCTTTAACATGTTAACGACACCATATACAGCACCCGTCGCCATACCGTCAGCATTAGTCAAATGCGGGGGTGAATGATAAGCACGGAACAGATACGAAGAGCCATCGACAAGCACGAGGGGATTGCTAGGGATCGTAGACATAAAATAAAACTCAGTGAAATAAATGATGAATAAGCTAAGCATGCCACAAGCCGTGAATTCTCGCTATGTTGATGATAAAAATATATCTTGCGATCAGATCTTAACCACTCGATCATAGATCTTGATCTAACTGTGGATAACTCTGTTGACAATGACGATCAAAAAAATCAACAAAACATATAGATCGCTAATGCACACAACTAAAACAGTTAAATAACAATAACTTATATATATAAACTATAAGATCTAAAGTTATATATTGCTTTTAGGTTATGTGGAAAAGAATCTTAAACTAAATAATATTATGCGCAAAAAGAAGGCATGATGATTAAAAATAATACATCATGGAATAAATAAAATGTTTGATTTATGTTAATAAAAAATGACTTTGTTGCAGAAAATAAAAAGCCGGTATCAACCAAACTTCTCGATAATCGAGGGATAAGAAGTTTGATCTACCGGCCCGAAAAAAAATTTCGGTTTACCCTGCAAGGAGTAATGGATTAAAATTAATCCGGAAGCAATGTGAGCAATGTCTTGTCCTACTGAAACAAATACGAATTTCCTGAAGAACAAGCCAATAATAACGATTCTCATTTGCGTTTGCAAGGGTTTATTTATATAAAACCAACATAGTGTCATTAATAATCACAAAAATAATAATAAATAAAAACAGAATACCTAACACAGTAAAGCATGCAGGCAATCGAGAACAATTTTGTAATGGTTCGATAATTTAGAATAGTTGAAATTATAGAATCTGCAGAAATAAAAAAGCCGGTATCAATCAGACTTCTCGATAATCGAGGGATAAGAAGTCTGATCTACCGGCCCGAAAAAATTCGGTTTACCCTGCAAGGAGTAATGGATTAAAATTAACCCGGAAGCAATGTGAGCAATGTCTTGTCCTACCGAAACAAATACTGATTTCCTGAAGAACAAGTTAATAATAACGATTCTCATTTGCGTTTGCAAGGCTTTATTTAAATAAAACCAACATAATGTCATTAATAACAAAAATAGTAATGTAACAAAGACAGAATACCTGACAGCGTAAACCGTGCAGACAATCGAGAACAATTTGGAAATGGTTCGGTAGTATAGAATATATTGGAATGATAAAATCTGCAGAAATAAAAAAGCCGGTATCAATCAGACTTCTCGATAATCGAGGGATAAGAAGTCTGATCTACCGGCCCGAAAAAATTCGGTTTACCCTGCAAGGAGTAATGGATTAAAATTAACCCGGAAGCAATGTGAGCAATGTCTTGTCCTACCGAAACAAATACTGATTTCCTGAAGAACAAGCTAATAGTAACGATTCTCATTTGCGTTTGCAAGGGTTTTATTTAAATAAAATAAATTCAAATAAAAAGCCCAGCGAGGCTGGGCTTACAATACACTTTAAACTGTCGATATTAATTAATCCGCGATTGCTAACTGCTTCTCTACTGATTTTGCATACCCAGATAGCACGACAGTATGTAGCTTACTCGGTATCGATTGTAAATGAGCAGTAAATTTAGCGCGTTGCTCAGCGGTGACTTTACTTGCAGCCTGCTTATACTCAGTACTGGTATGTAGTTGCTCTGCCGCTAATAAATTAGTCCCGTGCAAGTAATAATTATTATCGATGGTCTGATCAATACGCTCGGCCAATTCAATCGCATCGGTAAGATCATCAGCAATGACATCACCAAAAGTCACATTCACATGACCTTTAAAGCCAACAATACCTTGAACAATACTATCAATATCTTCAAATTCAGTTTTATTGTACTCACCCGCAGTCGCTAATTCTGAAAGTTCATTCGCCTTAGCGGCATCGTTTGGATCATATTCATAAGAGATAGTCACCGGCACAATATTTAATGATTTCATGTATTCAGGAAAGCTAATTTTTAGACCTTTACCATGCATATACATCATTTTTAAAATCGCAGGATCAGTCTGGTCATTACCATCTTTAGCACGGCCTTCTTTTTGCGCAATCCAAATCGACTGTTGTTCCGTTTGAATTGAATGAGCAATATAACCAGATAATGATTTAAATGCCGCGATCATCTCACGTACACCTTTCGCAGAACGTTTCACAATAAAACTTTTATTCAAACGCATCAAATCGGATACAAATGGTTTTTTCAATAAATTATCACCAATTGCAATACGCACTGTATCATGCCCATATTGATGTAATCCCCAGTTTACAAATGCTGGGTCCATCGCGATATCGCGGTGATTCGAAATAAATAAATAATTTTTATTTTTATCCAACTTCTCTATACCGTCAAAGGTAACTTGAGTGGTTGTGGTCGCTATCATTTTTTCCATATAAGCGATCACTTCGTGCTGAATTTCACTCACACTCGTGATTTTTCGACATTTACGGCGTAACGCCATACGGATCATTGGGAATATCACCCAACTAAAGTGTTTAATCAAGCGCGGAAACTGAAAGTGCGCGATCGCAGTAATAAATTCGTTATCGTTAACTAAGCGTTCAACAACACTTGCTATTTCGTTATCATTAAAAGGACGAATATCATCGTATAAACCCACGTCTGTTGCCATTCGGCACCTCAATTGCGTGTAAATTAAAAGCATAAAATCTAGAACGCGGCGATTATACCTTAACTACCGATACATTTACTGTAATAAAACAAAAAAGGCGCTAAACTTTTCACTGATAGTGAATAGTTTAGCGCCTTTCGCCCCCTTACAAAATTAAGTTACATTAATTTAATTTTACAGAGGAGAGGTTATTGTTCGCATTCGCTTCAAAGGTAATAACACCCGCTAATTTAGTTAATAAAATACCATAAAGAGGCAAGAAGATGATTAAACTGATCAGCAGTTTAAACCCATAATCTACCGTGGCAATTTCTCCCCAATTAGCCGCCATAAATGGATCAACACTTTGATAAAATGCGACAAAGAAGAAAATAACCGTATCGATTAAATTACCAAATACCGTTGATGATACAGGTGCAACCCACCATGTTTTTAATTTTCTTAAACGATTAAAAACAACAATATCAAGAGCCTGACCAAATAAGTAAGCCAAAAAACTGGCGAGGGCAATACGACCGACAAAACTATTAAACTCGCTTAAATCAGCAACACCTTGATAGCTGCCTTCAAAAAACACCACTGATAGCATATATGAAATCAATAATGCAGGAAACATAACTTGCGCAATGATGCGCTTAGCCATGCCCGCACCAAACACACGAATGGTTAGATCTGTAGCCAGAAAAATAAACGGAAATGTAAAAGCCCCCCAGGTAGTATGGAAGCCAAAAATATTGATAGGAAGTTGGACTAGATAGTTGCTCGCTGAGATCACCAAAATATGAAAACAAGAGAGACAGATCAACGCTTGACGCGTCTGCATTGCAGTTAATTCACGCATAATAAACCTTTTTATTTAAATTCATGGGGTGAGGGAACCCATGTAAATGGTGCTACTAGAGCATTATATAAGATAAAAATTATAGTGCATGGCAAGCTTACCCAATCAAGGTAAGGGAACCCATGCAAATTGTGCCGCACTTAGGCGGACGAGCATTATACAAAAGCTGACCCGCAATTCAATTGAATTATATTTCAGATATAAAAAAGCACTCGAATTGAGTGCGTTCAATTTATATTATTATCGTATTTATTTGTTGTTTGCCTCTCAAGATCAAGAAAGCCTCCAGTTGGAGGCTTTCTAATGAATAGCTATAATGAAAATTTTTCAATCTTACGCTTCAGCCTTAACTTATAAATAATGGTAAGGACACAGGAGTAATATATACCGTATAATAAAAAAGTGGTGTACAACTCATAATTCGTATAAAAATCCCAATTTAACACGAGCTCTTCTGAGAGTGATATCGTTCCAGATAAAATAGCATTGACGAAAATAACAGACACAGCACAATAACTAAGTATCTTACTTCTATATGAATAAGCATATAACGCTATAAATATTAAAATGGTATCTACACCATAATAAATCTCAAGCCAAATGTTAGACATTTCCAACATAGCCTCTTGAAAATTAAAAGCATAATAAACGAGACTGAAAACTGTACCAATCAATAAAAACCAGAATATATATTTTGCTCTCAACTCTGTCATATCACCACCAATAACCAAACATTATTCGATTGGACGTATCTGGTAATCTTAATATATCGTCTTTACTTCTTAAGTATTTCCTATAAAAATTACGACGTTTAGCCCCCATATCAGGTAACGTTTTTAATAATTCTATAGCTTCTTTCACATCACTATCATTTATACTTTTACCAGCTAAAAGCATAGATTTTATCTGCGGAACAATCACTTTATACACCGCGTCCGCTTGTTGTTTACTTGAGACTCGCCTGAATATAAAAGAGCCAGCTGAAAATACCAATTTAACTGCTTGTAACATATGTCCAATACCATATAAAAATAATTACTATATTATCAGAATGTTAACCGGAATTATCACTAAAGTCGTAGGTGAAATAACTATATTGAAATTTTACAGCTATTTTTGTAGGTTATTAGGGCGTCAATGAGTAATGTCATGTATGTTAATAGGCAATAAACACAATGAAATTATATTTCAGGCACAAAAAAGCACTCAAACTGAGTGCATTATTTAATGGGGATTCTGCTTTTAAGTTTTATCTGTCTTCTCCAGAACCGTTACGCGGGTATTGAGATCAACAATACTATCTCTTATCCCCTTGTTTACTTTTACCAGTTGCCAACCTACCCAACATGTAAAAACGACAAGCGGATTAATACCAAGACTGCTTAGCAGTGAAACCGTAGGAAAATCCATTACAGCACCGCCCGTTTATTTACCCATTGTTCCATGGCTGTGCGTAACATCCGTCTAAAACCGAATGTATCAATGTAAACCATCCCCAAACCGTACCAATAATATTCTGGTACTGTTTCTAATAATTCAAATCCAAGACCAACAAACTGAGAATAGTCAGGCAGAAAACAAAGTATTAACGGGGCTGTTGTGATTAATAATAAATATTCATCCTTCCAGCCGCGACCGTTCATACTAATTTCGTCCAGTTTGGCCGCGTTCGTGTCACCCGCTGCCGCCCGTTTTGCTTTAGCTTCTGAAATTGCGGCTTTTAATACGCCGTCTTGTTTAATTTCATCCGCTTTATTTTTACGTACAGCATTAAACGCACTAAACCCACCCGTCACTAATGCTGTTAATAACGTCCACATTATAAAAGTCCCCACTGTTTAAGATATTTAATTGAATAGGCAGCAGCTACGCCGCCGACAATTGTTATCACTATTTTTTTATAATCCGCCTTGGTCATGCCATCGCTACCCCTTTTTGCGCCATGGTTAAGCCGTAATATTTACCAACTTCCATGCGTGACATAGCGTGAATGACTTTTGCCAGTTCAGCATCATCATTGACGTTAACGACTTGGTTTTGTCCGATACCTGTCCAGTCGCTAACATTTTTAGCATACAAGTTAGTATCGTTTTCATGGCTTGGGGCAAAGCGATTAATCATTTGCTCAAGCGTGGTAAATCCCTGCCTTGCATAAGAACGCAGCACTTTGGCCGCAGCCCTAAAACCGAAAGCCGGATTTTTAAAACGGGCGAACCGTTCACCGCTATTACTTAACTGACCGTCCCAGTCATTACGCTTGTTATATTCAATATTAAGCGGGTTATTGTTTTTCACGCCAAGCGGTAATGTTGCTTTATATGTCATGTAACTTGCTCCCCCTAATACTAAGATTGCGATAATTGCGGTTTTGTAGGCCATACAACATCGTCCGGATTGTTAAAGGTTTGTGGGATATCGCGCAATGCTTGGCGATACTGACGGCAAACAGTTTTATCCCCGTCTTTATCTATAACCGTTTCGAGTAATTTATCTGCCGCTTTCAACTTAGCGTCACGAATTGCGCGAACCTCAGTCCAGCGAGTCATATCAACCAGTTCATTATCTGTATATTCTTGCGTTATGTGTTCCATTCTTATTCACTCCAGTTAACAGGACTATCATTTACTAACGATAACGGTGGACGGCCACGGCTTGATGTATATTCACCATTAAGACAAAGAACACGTGTAGAGCCAGCTTGATAGCGAGTATCAACTTTGAGCGTTAACCGAGCGATACCAGCATCATGCCCCTGACCGATATCACGTAAGCTGATAGGAATAATTTGCCCTTCCATATCTTTAGTAATTAGTATTTCACGGTCTCCGCTTGGTTGGGAAATGAAGAGACAGAGACCACCGCTAGCTGTCGTTTTTTTCACTTCTAGAAAACCTGAAACAGAGTCGTATGAGCTACTCCCCGTAAAAACTAAATGCTCCACATAACCACCGTAATTCATACCGCGGTGGGTTTGGTAGAATTCAACACTGAACATGTCATTACTACCACCAAAGCCAGAGCTTGCGGCAAATTCAATTAAATTAAAAAATGTTGGAGGTATAGATGGGTCAGCAACATTCGGATATGCAGGGTCAATATTAGCCCCTTTCTTATAACCGCCATTTGCTACGACATGCTTAATAGTGTAGATTTTTTTACCTGCAACAGAATAAACACTCACACCATTAATCGTTTCCATAACAGGCTTAGTTACTAAATTCATCTGGCTTTGATAGCCCGCTAACTTTGTGCTGAACGTGCTATTAAACCCATTAATTAAATTATTAAACGTAGTGGTTGAATTGTTCTTTAACGTTTCAAACTCCGTTTGCATTACGCGGATAGCACCGCCTTTGATGCTGTCTAATAAATCCTGGGCTTTTATGACCAACTGCCCAATGGCTTGGAAATTATCCATTGTTTAAGTTTTCCTTAATTTCATTACAAATAGGCGTGAATCGTGGCAATGTATTTGCGGCCACTGAATCGGCTAATCCGTGTAAATTGTTATCTGAATTGAAAGCGTGGTGCTGTAGTGATACCAGCGCCGTGCTTAATGCAATTTGATTGCTGTAAACGCCTTGCATCATGTGCAGTGCGTTTACTTCATCGGGCTGTAAGTTTTTTAAGTGCTCTGTGAGTGGGTCAAATGTGATGACCGTTCTACGCGGTATCATGTGACTCATCGGTGAACCTCCAGCAAGGCAATTTTCAATACCGCATTACTGTTGTTATAGGCCCACAATTCACCACCGCCCGTGATAGTCATTCCCGCAGGGGCTTTTCTGTCCCCTAACACAGGTAAACCCGCTACAGCAGATACCTCTTTATCACCTAGCATGGCTTCGGTTTCGGTATCACTGATATTTTGAATAATGGCCTCAAGCCGAACGACTGAGGCATTAAACAAACGGGTCTTACTGTTCGGTTGAATTTCTATATGAGCGCGACTAATAAAACGTTGTGCGGTCTCTTCCCGAGTGGTCACAACACTGCGAATTTCACTTACTGCCACGCCACCATCAAACTTAACTTGTGCTGGCGGCGTAGTGGTCAATTGGTGCTTAGTCAATTGGATAGCAGCGCGGATAATAGTGGTATGCGGGTTCGATACTTCCAGTTCTTTAAAACTCGATATATCCAATGTGTCACCCGCATCAACACGGATACGCTCACCGTTATCACTGCGAATATATAAATATTCTTGTGATTCACGCACAATCAGCCACTTTGCCGAACCGACCGCAAAGCGTTTAGTTTCACTTGGCTGTAAGGTTAGCTTTTTCATTTCGCCCCCTTAATCGCCATGACACCAAAGCCCACACCAAGCACAACCATGACCGCAATAGCGACTTTACTCATTTCACCCGCCGCACCAATTTGACTACGGCTCGCGGTATTTTCTGCCATGGCTAATGCTGCACGGGCGTTCTCTCCCGATTGCACGGCCATTGCTTTAACAGCAGAGATTGAGCCTGCACTATTTTTTTGCATGTTATCCATTGCGCCGCGACTTACCGCGCCATTTTCAGCCATGGCTTTTTGCGCTGCATTACTGCTTTCTTTCAGCGCTTCCTTACCGAAATCGAACGCTTCATTAAATGTTTCAGCGTTGGCTTCGATGGCTTTTTTACCTAACTCAGTAGCGCTTCTCACTGCGCCATGGTCTGTGGTTGTCATATTAAGGCTTGCGCCCTTGCCTACGTTAACGCCAGCTAATACCGTACCGAGGTTATCGCCACTAATGGCACTTGAGCCAGAGGTATTGGTGTTGTAGGTTTGATTGGTACTTTGAGTTGTGCCACCGCCTCCCATTTAGCAGCCCCCCAAATCTAAAGTAAGTACAGTGTCATTGGCTGCTTCACTAACGACAAAACCAAATCGGCGTAAGATACGGGTCATACCTGATTTAATCGTATGAAACTTAATAGCCCGATAACCCTGACCGCTCACCGCTTCAATAATCGGTTTGGCCGCAGCCACAAGGCCGCGTCCCGTTAAAGCCAAAATCAAATACTCGTTGTCTTGAGTAACCATGCCAACAAAACGCGCATCAACGCCACGCCCTTTGATGTGGTATAACCCCGCTTGCTTGTTACGCACTGCGTCACAACAGAATTGATATTCTTCTTTGGCCAGTTCAATGCCAGCAAAAGCAGGTTTTAGCAGGGTTAAGTGCGCGTTGATATCTGCGCGTACTGGATTTATAAATGTAATATTCATTTTTTCACCATCACAAATAACAACACACAAACCACCGCAATCATGGGTAACTGCGCCGTAAGGCCACCGCCACCCATATTGATTGCCCCCTGTTTAATTCCGCCAAAATGACTGGTTGAAGTCGCGGTTGAATCGCCCGAAGCACCACCACCCGCACTAATCGGCATACCGCCAGCGCCACCAGAAATGCCGCCTGCTAATCCACCCATGCCCGGAATCATTTGCCCCCCTTAATGACTTGATAAGCCACATAACAACCGCCGCCCACCGCACCCAATTTTAATAACTTGGTTGCGCCCGAACCGCTCCAAAAACCAGCCCCGAACCCGAGACCACCCGCTAATACAGGCAGTAAAAATATTAATGGCATTTTTACCTCCTTAGTTTTTAAACGCGAGAATCAGGCCAATAAACACCACGGCCACGCCAAGACCACCGCCCACGTATAACAAGGTTTTATCCGCGGGTTGCGGATTCCCTGTTACCGCATTACCGTGATTATCTTTCACGGGCGCAGCTGGCTGCTGCACAGTTCCCGAATTGGTCGAGGCTTCTTTCGCTGTTTTCTTGGTGGCGTTATCAATCAAGTTCCCCATCCCTTCACCAACATCATCAAGTAACCCAGAACCAAAATCGGCCATATCGTCATACCAAGCCATAACTGCCCCCTATCGAATAAGGTCAGGACGAACAATCAGTACCGACTCAACAAGAATTGGAATAGAGCCCACAGGCTGATTCGTCTTAACAGTGAATTTCAGCTCACTGCCGTGTGCCGTAGCAAAGAGTTCATCAATGTAATAGCCACGCATAACAGGGTCGAAATGATAGATATCAGGTTGCCAAAAACGGCGGTTACGTTTGGCGCGCATTGTTTCAAGTGATTTACTTGAATCATGCACTTTCACAAAGTCGCGGAAGATTTGAATTGCGTGAATCTCACCACTTAAAAAATGCATACGGCGAACCATCAATAACGGGCTTGAAACCATATCCAAGAACTCATTTTCTGTTGAGCTTGCTTGCATGGTGTGTTTTTTGATTTGTGGTACCACAATACGTGCAGCTTGGCGTGCTGAAACAGTCGCCCACGCTTGCAGCTTAATCGCTGGCGGTGTACCGCTCGTAGTTTCAGCAATTTCAATTTCTAAGGTGATGTTGTCACCCGCTTCTGTCACTAATCCGGTGTAGTTCATACCGTTTTTAGTTTTAGCGGAAATATCAGCTAATGGAATAGTGAAGAAACCTGCCGTTTTAGCCAGACCTTTATACGCTTCAAGCTTGTCAATAAATTCACCGTCAAGAACGATAATTTCATCGGCATTAAGCGTGATAGTCACACGGCGTAATTGCGCGGCGCTAAGATTTGTTTCAATAAAGATTTCGTCATAAGTAGGACCAATCGGCAGTGTTAGCACTGCTTTTTCGCCATAACCCGTACCTGTAAACGAATTTAATTTAGTTGGAGCAGACATAAATATACTCCCTTAGCCTATTGCATCTTCAACAGCATCAACATTGTTTGATGCCCAGACAACACCGAGCGCAACAGCAAACGCGATACCCGCAGTAATAAGATGTGATTTTTTCATTAATGTTTACCCATAAAAAAGCCGTCCCAATTGGACGGCTCAAGTAAACAATATTTATTCCCAATCTAACCTAATACTTTTTTTGGTGGATTCCGTTTAGATTTGACTTGGGTCACATTATTCCATTGAATTTTACCTTTTTTATATTGCTTACCGTCTTGCAGTAGGTAATCAAGTTCAATGAGCTTATCAATTTCCCCCGCAGGAATACCCGTCATACGCTCTAAATAAACGGCGCTGGCGTTGGTTTTTTGCATCATCACACAGGCTCGTTGGCAGTTATCAATGATAGTTTTAGATACTTCTTGGCCACGTTGAAACAAGTTGATTGTGTGAATATTAAATTTACGCCCTAAACGCAATATCTTGCCATGATAGCCAACCGCTTTACCTGCACTTAAACTGTGCTCAGCTACTTCTTCACAAATTACTTTTAATGGTTTCTTATGCTTGCCGTTACCCACTGCCCAAACGATTTGACAGAACTTATCAAAATCAGCAGGTGTGGTTTCAAAATCAGGTTGAAACGAGACTTTAAAACCCTGCTCAGTTTTACGGCCAGCAATTAACGCGGTGGCAAATTCTTTGATGGTTTTATAGCGACGCACAATGCGCCCTGCTAATTTACCTTCATAATCTCCAACGGGGTCGAATATTGCCACTTGGTCGGCGGGTTTTATAAATAACTTCTTAGCCGCCGATGTTTTACCGCTGCCACTCATACCAACAGCGAATACATGACCATTTTTAAGTGCATTATTAGGGTTGATTGGTTGCATTTACTGCCCCCGTAATCGCTTCACCTTTTAATGGCACGATTGAATTTTTCGTAGCTTGTAATGAGGCCCCTTTGCTTATTAGCTCTGCAGCTTCGCTTTCAGTTATCTGACTGCTTATACTTAATATCTCGCTGTAATCGGTGATTTCATTGCGATTAAACAAGAATATTAAAACATCTGAATCAGTGCCGATGCCTAAATTATTATAGACAAGAAAAAAATCGGAGTTGTTTGTGGTAAATAACATTAGGCCACCTGCTCTACTGGTTTTTCTTCACCTTCTGGCTTAGTCTCTTTTACCTCTTTTTCCTTGTCGATTTTCTTCAACGCTTTAATTTGTGAATAAGAACCAAGACCTAATGCACCCGCTGCAAAGGTAAACATGATTTCTTCTTTGTATTGCGCTAACCAAGGTGGTAATTCACCACCGTATTTTACAAACAGTGGCGCGGCTGCTTTTGCTACGTTTTCAACTTGCGCTTCATCAAATGCAAATTTCTTATGTCCGAATTGCTTAAGCATTTGTTCACCAACGCCAAGAACGGCAGTGGCCGATATTACGCCTTGCTCTAAAAGTTGGTCCTTCTGTGATTTTTTGTCAATAACTGTATCGGGATTAAAATCTTCATCTAGTGATTTAAGTAATTCCCCTTCGTCAATCTCGCTATGTACACTGATTTGCTCGTCAACTGGTAGCGCTTCCGCTTCGATATTGTCTAAATTTTCCATTTGATTGCCTTTGTTTGTGATTCTTATCTAATAATTAAACCGAATACCAAGCCAATAACGCTCCCTAAACCCACACACTTAGAAAGATTCAATGTTTCGCTTTCTGGTTCGTCATTGGGTTTAGATTCCATATCCGTATTTGGTTTAGATTCCGTTTGCGATTGTTCATTTATTCCATTTGTATTTGGTTTAGATTGTTCATTATTGGGTTTAGCTGGCGGCAACTGTTTTGCTGCAATAGCTGCTTTCACAATATCTAATGGTTTAAATGCGCTTAATTCATTTTGCGCGGCTACACCAGTTCGAGTATCAGGCCCACATTTACAACGGCCATGCACAAACTTAGAGCGTTTGCCTTTGCCCTGCTTAATAGCCTTGGTGTCATTACAGGTATTGCATTCGATATACCCTAAAACATCTGCGCTAGCCTCCATTACTACCCCCCTCCAATTTGGTTAAACGTGCATTGGTAATTTTGATATACCGAATTAATGCACTCACTAATGGTTTAAAACCTTTACCCATAAGTGAATTAGTAAATGTTTCTGCGCTATCAACTAGCGTTTTTGTTGTATTTTCTGCCGCCGTTTGCAGCTCTGACTTATTCATAGTTCCCCTTAAATATTTTGATACCCGTTAACCCATTCATTGAAGTATTCAGCCTCACTGATAGTCGCTAAGAATTCACAATCTGGTCTTAACAACTTGGTAAAACGACACTCATCTTTATTATTTTCATCATTTTCGATTTGCGTACAGTTATTGACACTAGACCGAGGGAAACGACTTACGTCGCTTCCTTTAGACACCAAAGAGCAAAGGGCAAGATACGAAACAATCGTTCCCTCTTCCACTTCAACGGCCTTCTTGACCATCTTCCAAACCTTTTCGCGGGTAAGTACATGCACGTTATCGCACCCACTTTCGTCATCATAAAAATAGCCTCTTAGGCCATCAATTTTCTTAACTGTTTCCTCATATTTGTTTTCTGCCAAGGTATATGAAGTTTCAACAGGTCTTTCGCTTTGCGGTGTTTGATAGCCGCCCATGAAATCAAAGTACGAAGCAAAACAACCGCAATCAGCCGATACACGGATTTTTTCAAACCATACGGCCTCATGTGCAATTTTGATTCGGCGAAGCTCACGCCAAACCGTGACGGAAGGTGTTTTTTGGAACTGGAATTGACGGAAACAATACGCACGTGACCATGAAGTTACGTTGACAATGGAATCAACCAGATTCACTTTTTTAGCGTCTAAATCGTTTAACCCTTCGAGTTCGAAACCATCAATATTTTTAGAAATGTATTTAGCAATATAGGCAACTGCATCACCTTTGTTACGGTCGATTTTCTTTATATCAACACGGGCTTTAATCGCTCTTTCTTTCCTGCGCCCATCCTCTGTATATAATTCATCGCAGTCATATTTAGTTTGATAACTAATTAGCATCTTGGTAAATCCATCAACATGCGCAGGAGCAACAAAAAAAACAGCATGCCAATGTGGTGTTCCATCAACATGCGGTTCAACCACACGCATACCAAAATAATCTAACGCGGGGCGCTTCTTCGTTTCACGCCCTGCCGCAGACCTGAACTTTTCCCATACCGCACTAATCCAACGGTGAGCCACAACAGGCGGCGCACCATTCCAGTTTTCATTTTCAATAAAGTATTTACCGCGTTTTTTGAGGCGGTGATATTTGCCCGGTGCCGTCAAGGTGACGAACAGCGCAACAAACCCGACAGAATCGGCGTATTCCTGACAGCCACGAATACGCGCCATTAATTCATGACGGCGATTAGCAGGGTTAGCAATAGAGGCATTTTGAACATCTTTTAAATCCAACATTTCGCCGTTGTCGCTTTCAAGTGCCATTTTTTCAACCCATTCGGCCTGTCTTTTCTGGCGCTCTTTGAACCACTGGCGATTACTGAATGAGGCATACGGGCTAACATGAGGAGAAACCATACCCGCAGCACGGCGAGCAGATTCAAATGCAATAATCACAGCTTTATTAATAGTGCGTAACCAAAAAACATCATCTATCGCACGATTAAGAATATACCTGTAAACATCGTCACCATCTTTTAACTCCGCTGAATGCTCAAATGCTGGCACCCACATGGACAAACCAACATATTTATTTATTTCCATCAGCAGTTCAAAGGGTGATAAACCATTTTTTACCGCATCAGCTAAGTGCATACGTGCGCGACCTGCTAACTCATCAGCAAGTCGAGCACGTTTATACTCAGTATCAACTTTATCCCAAGACTCAGGCAGCATGGAAAATGCTTGAGCAACTTGGTTACTACGTTTTTCAATAAATGACAGGGCGCGTTTAAAGCCCTTTTGCTTAAATTTTCTTGCAGTGGCTTTATCAAGGTAGTTTTTTATATCGTAAGGAAAATCGAACTTATTCAGCACAGAACTAGCGAAGTCGTTCGCTCGCTCCTGTGGTGAATCAACATTGTATTTATGTTTGTAGCTTTCAACAAAATCAGCGACTACAGCGCGTAACTCAGGCGTTAACGACTCAGTGGTACGAGGCGTTTCTTTTTGCACTCTTGGGCGTGACGGGTCCATCAAATCACCGACATTATCAAGGTCTACGCAAGGCGTTAATAAATCAGCGCTGCAGGACGTGTTTTTATCAAGCATTACCAAGCACCTTGCACAACATGTACACCATACAAGCGAAAATCACCTTTAAGATTCTCATCCTGCAAACTACCCGCTACCACACTAACGCAACCAGCAAGTACACCATTACGCATTAAGCAAAAGCACACAGTTACACCATCTTGCTTATATGTACGAATAACGCTATCAACGCCAATAATTGAACTAAAAAAACCATCCTCACTAATCAGCACTGACACTGTGTCATTGTCATTTTTTAAAAGTTTAACTCTCATAACAACCCCCACGACTTAGCAAGTGATTTTGCTTTTGGCTTAAGAAACGAAACACGGCTATTCAAATCACATTTACCAACACCGCGTTCCACTTTTTTACTATCAACAATCGTTTGCAGCTCAACACGTAGTTTTTGTAAATGCTTTAAGCCGCGTTGTTGAGATACAGGTACTAAACTTGAGGTCATGCAATTTCCCCTATTTGCTGTGGTTGATTCCAAGGCTCAGGACTTTTAGCTGCGGTCGCGGCCATTTGTGCAAGTGCGACCATATTGACAAGGCGCTTAGATTTTCGAGCTCGCTGATAAAAAGGAATAAGGCCTGATTCCATATCATCGCGAATAGCTCTAACACTAAACCCTGTGCGCTTAGCGTATTCTTCGATAGATATAAACGGGGCATCAATTAAAATTGCTATCGTCATTTGCCACTCCTGTGGTGTAATAGTAGGTTGAGCCCAATAATGGTACATCCCGATAAGAATGTACCACTAAGACTACAAACCGAAGATTAAACCCAAATATGGTACAAGTCAAATGGAACTAAGAGATAAATTTAAATTAATTCGCAAAACCCAAGGGTTAACACAAACGGCTTTTGCTGAAAAACTAGATGTAGCATTCCGTACATATCAGAAGTATGAGCTTGGAAATGTTGAAGTTTCTATAAAAGCATTCTTAAGTTTAACCAAAAAACATCCAGAATATGCGCTTTGGTTATCTACATCGAATGTTGAACCAGAAGTGGGTCAAATTGCACCGGGCGATAGCACGCCTAGAATGGGAAAAGATGGCGTACCTGCAGAATTACTAAATGCCGCGTTTGAGAAAACGTTAACGACATCAATCGAACTAGGGTGGATAACGCCTAAAGAAGGCGTTAATTTTTCGATGCTATCAGATTTATTACGCCATGATTTTGTTCAACAAGGCGGACGCTTGATTGAGCCAATTGAAGGTGGCGAGGCGAAAACGACTGTTGTTTAGTCCACAAATGGGCTTTGACTTTCCATTGTCGCCAACGCAAGGCTTTCACCACGGAATCGGGGATAGCGTCTATCTCTCCGACTTCTAATAAGAGTCGATGCGCTTGAATATACCGTTGTTCCATTTAACCTCTCAAGACCACTGTTTATTTATACAGTGTAACACTGTAAAGTAATGTAATTCAATGGATAAGAAAGGGAAATAACGCCAACTTTATGTCAATTACACAGCAACAAGACGGCTACCACCTTGTGGAAATGTACCCATTTGGGCGCGGTGGTCGCAGAATTAGAAAGCGGTTTAGCACCAAATCAGAGGCTTTACGATTTGAGGCTTATATTGGAAAAAAAGCCAAGGACGAGGGCTGGCTAGAAGAACTCAATGATACTGAGCGATTGAATGATCTTATTGAAACTTGGTACAACCTACACGGCCAAACGCTCACCGATGGATTCAACCGCAAAAATAAATTATTGGCACTATCAAAAATTATGGGTAATCCATTAGCCAACAAATTTGATAAAACAATGTTTGCAGCCTACCGCAAATTACGCCTTGAAAAAGTCAGCCCCAAGACCGTTAACAATGAACAAACTTATGTTCGAGCACTGTTTAACGAATTAACAAGATTAGGTGAATGGAGTAAAGGTAATCCAATTGAAGGCGTTAGAATGCTAAAGCATAAACAGCCTGAAATGGGGTTCTTACAACCTGAACAAGTAACAAACCTACTCGATACACTCAGCAGAGCACACAACAAAGATGCGTTGGTTATTACCAAGATTTGTTTGAGTACAGGTTGCCGATGGGGTGAAGCCGCCAACCTTCGCAGTGAACATATAGCAAAAAATATTGTAACCTTCGTCAGCACCAAAGGAAACAAGCCGCGTTCGGTACCAATATCACCGGTACTATCAAGCATCATACCTAAGCGAACAGGCAAGCTATTCCCTAAAAGTTGTAACGACTCAACATTCAGAACTGCAATTAAGAATACAAAAATTAAATTGCCGCGCGGACAAATGACGCATGTTTTACGCCATACTTTTGCGAGTCACTTTATGATGAACGGGGGTAATATTTTGGTACTGCAACGCATACTTGGTCACGTTTCAATTATTGATACCATGAAATATTCTCATTTTGCACCCGACCATTTGGAGGATGCAGTAAGGTTAAATCCTTTAGTGTCAATTGATTAATTGTGACTCATAGATCGTCAAACAACACCAAAATACCTCTAAATGATACCATTTTATCCAAATAACCTGTATTATTCGGGCACTTATCAGTCTATACTGAATTATGCAAGTTCAAGCTTGCCATTCAGTTAGTAACATACCTACATACACAGGCTTAACTGAAATGAACGAAGAACTACTCTTACAAGAGTTGAAAGGCAAGATTCAAGGGCACTATGATGGTATTATGCAGGTTGCAGCTAGAGTGCTAAGTAGCTGCAGAATGTTTGATAATGACCTTGGTATTTTGAAACTAGAAGACCCAAGTTTTGCACAGCTTGCCAGTAAATTACTGGCAGCATCAGGAATTATCGATGGTATTGTTAATTCAGATGTTTGCAATGCCGAAGATATGCTTACAGCTCAGAAAGCAAGGGAATATGCTTTAGCGGTCAAATCTATTGCTGATAATATCGCTCAAGAGAATAAAAAAGGACTCGAACAATCAATTGAACAATTAAATACTAGGAGCTTTTTATGAACATACTATTAATCAAACAACTTTTGAATGAAGCTGACAAAGCTACGATATTAATCAATGAATGTCACGATATTTTAGATGAACTGGAAGCTAGCGCCGACCAAAAACAAGCAGCATAGAGTTCTCATAAAAAAAGCCCAGCTAGGGCTTTTTTTTTACATTTTTTTTACCCGCCACTAAAATTCCAACCAGAAATAACCCCATCGAAAGAACCATTATATGGGACACCACAAACAAGGTTTAGCAGGAAAAGCGTAACGGCTCAGCCTATGCAATGCTGAATGTAACTATATTGTCCAGCATAGTTATATGTGTCTATCATCGATGCACCAGATAATCAGGTTCCATTACCCCATTAAACTAATGATAAAAATCAGTCTAAAAGTCATTTAGTTGGATTGTATTATTGATATTGTTTTTATAAGAGATTGGCGGCAGGTTGGCGGCGGTAATCAGGATGCACACGTATGTGAACAGAGAGGAAAGACGGTAATAAGAATTAGCAAGCCTTGACCTATAAGGCTTTACAGTGGCTTGAGGGAACCCATGCAAATTGTATCCGCCGTTTTCAAGTGAAAGGAGGCGGACGAGCATTATACAAAAGCTGACCTTGAATTCAATGTAATTATATTCAGACATAAAAAATGCACTCAAACTGAGTGCATTAAGCTTTTGGATGGAGGTGTTCTTGTCACCACCCATTTAGTTTGGCAACGGCAATAAAAATCTGCACCTGAGCATTCAAAAAATACCATTATATTAAATCTGTTAGCCTAATTAAGCTTTGATAGCGACTAGATCTAAAATAATTCGTTTTCCTTCCTCTGTAGCCTCCCAAGCTAGATAATATTCACCATCGTCAGGATCTCTTTCATCTCTCATGGTAATGTAGCCTAAAGCATAGAATTGAACTTTTATAGTATTAAAATCTTGCGGAGAAAGCCTAGCATGAGTTGGGATAGTGACAGTTTCATTGTGTTTTAAACAAAGGTTTGTTATTTCATTACTTACATAGTATTCACTAATCGGGTTAAAAACGATTGTAGCTATGCATTTTAAAATAGCTGACCAACTAACATTTTCATTTAAAATTACATTTGCATTTACATCAACTACACTAATTTCTAAAGTTGAATCTAACGTCGCTAATTTTCCTCGGTTATGACTATTGCTCGGAGTACTTTCTTTAAATTTAATTAACTTTTCTTCTAATTCACTATTTTTTTTCCGTAAGGCATTATTTTCCTCTAATGATTCGAACGTTGATGTTTTATCTGCCCGAACCCATCCAATAGCGGGGTACATTCTACTTACACTTGTTATCCCCAAAGCTACCATACCAGCTAATTGATCTTTATTTTCCCAAAACTCAACAAGTCTAGCTTTGGATACTTTTTTTCTAAATGCTTTAAGTTTTTCAATTGTTTTTTCACTTACTTCTGAATCTTCCATTGGTAGCTTTTCTGGGTTTTTATGAAGAAAAGCAATAACTTTAATACCTTTTTCGATTGCATAATCATATTCTTTTTCAGTATAACTAACGCCTTCCTCTGTCATGCTGCCATATTTACCACCAATAATTAGAAGGTAATAATCACAATCATTAATTACTGTTTTAATAAATTCAAATTGTTCTATATCTACGGCAGGAAATAACTCCATACCAGAAGGAATACAGTTCATTTTCATCAAAGTTTGAACAGCAATCTCTCGTTCATGTTCTAAATCTAAAAATGTAGAACTTACAAAAACTTGATATCGTTTATCCACGCTAACACCTATATCTATACAAAATAATAAAACTGAATATTAATATATTCTTCAACTCATTATATTAAGGAGGAATTTATACTTACCACTACATATCCCATGATTAGCTCTTCTATAGATTTTCATACATTTTAACATGCTCATATACAGCTAAGCGCCAATCTAGTAAATGTGGCAGGCAATTAATTAACGACAGTGTGTCTTCGATACATAAATCAGCAAGTAAATCTGACAAAGGATAATCAGCGCTGTTCCTCTCATGAAGTAATATATCCAAGGTATCTTGCGAACGTTTACCTAAACTATCGAGCCAAACGTGCCATTCTGGAGAGTGCTTCCAATAATTAGCTGCAGAATGGATTAATTCTGCTATAGGTCTTCCTTTTGAGCTTTTCGGTCCTAACTGTCTAGCTAAATGAGGTTTTATATTCACATCTTCTAGAACGTCGAATAAGTATCTTTGCATAGCACAGAACCCGACCCCGATAAAATACTCCCCCCTATCGCAATCCGTATCTGTAAGTTCCCCTAATTTAGCTTCACCCGTTACGTTGGAGGTTAAGGCGTCAATGGAACTAAGTAGCTCTTCTAAATGGGCAATACCACCATCCCAAAGTGTCATCCCTTCGTTTTTTGATGTGATAATCATATAAGCCTATTTGTTTAGATGGTTTCCATATACATATTTACAATATGTCATCGGGATGGCTAATTTAGCCACAAGCTAAGGGGCTTATACCGCCCCGCAAAACACATATTATGTAATGAGTAGAGATGAACATTTACCGGTTAGGTAAATTTAAGTTACGTAACTCTTTTTGTAATTTCAAAATGCTAAGTTTTGTAATTTCATCCTGCATTGGTTGGATAACTGTATGCCACTGATGAAATCCATACCATATTAATAAGACAGCAATACCAGCTAATCCTCCTACACCATAAGTTCTAAAATCGGTATCAGATTTAGTGATTTCAAGTTTTCGTTCTAAAATTTGAACTTTTGTTTCTTGGAGAGGGGAAAGTTCTTTTGATTGATTTAACGTATCTAATTCAATCACAGTCTCAAAAACAAGCTTATTGTTAGAGCTAGTAATATAAAAAACCGAACCTATACTAAAAATTAATAGAGTCAGGCCAAATAAGGCATAAAACTTGTAAATATTATCCGTAGGGATAGGTATTCTGGTGTTCACGACTCTTCCTTGGGTAACACTGTTACCTATAACGCCCTGTAAGGGGCAACATTTAGTTGACAGATCTAAAAAATAAACCCTGCAGCATAAGCTAAGAGGTCAAAACTTGTTACAAAGCCTCTTAAGATGTAACTGTTCCATTACAGTTACATCATCACACCATCGTTATAAGCCTAAGCTTACGATCAATTGGCATGTACTCTAAAGCTACCATAAGTCGAATAGCCATACCGTCACTAACTTCCTTTTCAATAAGGACATTAAATTTAGCAGTCCCGTGTTCCTCCAGATAAGTCATATTGTACAAATAATTATCACTCACCTTGCTTCGAATAAGAGCTTCTAACTCTTTTCGTTCAAATTGTATTAACTGGGATTTTTTCATTCTTCCTGTTTTTTTCTCTTTCAAATACTGTAGTTTGCTGTTCTCAATTTCCACATCAAAATCATCAATAGCTAAAACGTTACTCGTAATTGAGTTTATTGCAAATTCAGTATCTCTTTTAAAACCTTCAAACACAGGGCGTTCGATCTTATAAGACATAAAGACACCGAACAATGAATCTTGAACACTAAAACACTTATAATTATTTTCTTCAAATGCATATCCAGGCATGTTTATGTTATCAGCATCATCTCGGTCATCTTCATGACTGCAAATCACGATGCCCTTATGCTTAATAAATGAATTAACTAAAGAAACCGAAGCATACCTTTTCATGAAACACGAAAATGTAACATCTATGTGGCCAGTATATGGTTTGAACTCTTTCAATCCGTCATCAAGTCGATTCAACAAATCATCTGAAACGTTGTTCATGTACACTAAAAAATACTGACTACCATGGCGATATTCACTTGGATTCCGAGATTCAATACTAGCGACTAGTTCCTGATATAATCGGTCTTGACTGAGACCTTTATCAATGTAGTCCCCACATAAAAAACTATGACTGGAGCGCCTATCAAGTAAGGGCAATATTTTCTTAAAAACGTCCCCTCCATACCATGAGTTATCTATCTGAAGAGTATCAAAAACTAGGATAACTTCTTTCTTATCTATAGAAGGAGTAAGGCAGGCGCGCAGTTCTTGATAGTTAATTGACTTACGTTTCAGAGTTCGAAGTAACACCTGAAACATACCATTTGTTTCTCGGTAAATCGCTTCATGGTCTAACTTGAAACAGTCTTTCATCACCTCAAGCATGCAGTGGTCTCTAGCATCTATCGTATAAATAGTTTCCATATTTTCCTTTTAGAGATATAAATTATATTAAAAGAAGCGTCTATTATATCGAATTTGTATTCCTGTTTTCTATTTTACAAGAATTGTACCTACCTAATTTTAAATACATTTTACCATAAACAAGGGGCTAGTGTACTTAGTGATTCGACAACGCGGGACTGCTCTCATTAAGAGCGAATAATGCGGTTTAAATGCTGATTATGCTAATAGCTAAGTGGTGGAAAGTATTGATAGGAATATATTTTTCAATTTAAGAATAAAAAACCCGCATTCAAGCGGGACTTTTCACCATCTTATTTTACCTTTCGAGTAATCTCGGCCTTGCTGCAGGATATAATCAAACTTTCGTAGTTCGATTATTTCTTTAACGGGAACACCTGTTAGTTCATCAAGGTATTTGGCTGATTTAGGCGTTTTTTGCATCATGATACAAGCGTATTCGCAGTTATCTATGATGGTTTTACTGACTTCCTGACCACGTTGAAACACGTTGATTGTGTGAATTCCGTAAGCGCGGGAAAGTCGCAGTAATTTACCGAAGTAACCCGTTGCTTTACCCGCCCCCGTGCTGCCATATTCCGCCACTTCTTCGTTAATCGTTTTCAGTAATTTTTTGTGTCTGCCGTTACCCGCCGCCCAAACCACACGACAATAATTATCAAAGTCAGCAACACTGGGTTCATTAGGCCGATACGCTATCTTGAACCCTTGCGTGGTTTTTCTTCCTGCCAGTAATGCGCGCGCAAAGTCTTTTAACTTGTCATAGCTTCGCACTTGTCGCCCTGCAAGTTGACCTTGGTATTCTCGTTTAGGGTCATAAATTGCTAC
>NZ_FPLG01000087.1:0-126214 GCF_900120065.1 Moritella viscosa | reverse complement strand
CGACTGAGCTATTCGGGCAATGGAGCGTCATTAAATAGAATTTAGGCCGATCCGTCAACTGTTTCACCCTGTTTAGTGAAAATAATATGCGTTAACCCTATGCGCTGCCTGATTAATCATCAATACGTGTATTTTGTTGACGTTTAACTGCTCAGTTGACGAAAATGACGGTTTACCTCATACACATAGTTTTTTATATCAGCTCGAGATTGCGCATTAGTGAAACTTTGGTAAACCTCATAAGAAGACAAGCCATTTATTATGCTCAACGCTTCATTTTTGTTCTTTGAGAAGGTTTGCAGCATATTTTTAGGTCCTGCAATATAACTTGCTAGCGTGGCATAGTAGCGAGATTTTGGATTGCTAATTTTTTTAAGGTATTGTTTATCTAATAAATTTAAATAACTCATACCGATATCTAGATTATTATTGTTATTAAATAGCCAGTTTGGTTGTGGTTTAAAGGGATATTTCTTTTGTTGCTGAAATACATCTTGGCCAATCGAATCAGAAATTTGCATTAGACCAATGCGCCTGTTGTGATTTAAGGCGTAGGGGTTAAATAAGCTATCGACTTGGATCATGGCTGTGACTACGTTGCTATCAATACCATAACGTTGCGCTGATTGTTTAATCTGAGCTTGATAGCGTTGCATACGCACTTTGGTATGGTTAGGGGTTAAAGTAAATATTACGACGTCTACAGAACTACCATTTATCGTTATTTTCTTACGCTTATGCTTAATAAGAGAATTAGCATAGCGAGAAGCGCGCCAATGCCATTTTATTGATTTCCCATCATTATCTTTAACTTGTAGGTACAGAAAGGGCTTCCCTTTAATTTCAGAGCTGTAACTAGTGTAGAAATCGGTGTATTTAGGCTGTTCAGGGGCAAGTAAGGTGTACTCAATCGCCTGTTTAAGGTATTGCTGGCTATTTGGTTGTGTGAGAGTCTCGACACGGACGCTACCTTGTTGAAAATCGATAATTGAGCGGCTGCGATAATTGTTGGTATATTTGATATAGCGATAATTGCTTGAAAACGAGAGTTCAGTATCACCCCAAATTTCGGTAACATTTTGATAATAATTGTCTTTTAGGGCTTTAAGTGCGGTATTGTCTTTTTCGTTGGATCTTTCGGTTTTAGCGCGGTAATTGGGTTGTTGATAAGAAAGCCGTTCTAACGCTTGAGACGTATTGTTGAGACTAGCGAGTTCGACAGAGTGTTGATAGTTACTCATCGAGCAAGCGGTTAATACACAGCAACTGACAGCGATTAATATGATACGGAGTATAGACATATGGTTGATTTGTTCTCTGGGTTAAAACTTGCCTAGCGCTAGAGTATCACGCTAGGCAATTGGATTAGGCTTTAGGGGTAAAACCCTCAATGATTACGTCTTCACCTTCAAACAGGTATTTGATCATCTCTTGTTCTAGAAATGCGCGATCATTTTCATCCATCATGTTTAATTTTTTTTCATTCAACAGCATGGTTTGTTTTTGCTGCCATTCTGACCATGCTTCTTGGCAAATATGATCAAAAATACGCTTGCCTACTTCACCTGGATAAATTTGAAAACGTAAACCTTCCGCTTCTTTTTGTAAGCGTGTGCAGAAAACCATTCTAGCCATGTTATGCCTCTCTCAATGCTTGAGATGTTAATAATTTTTTAGTTGCAGCTGCTAATCCCACAGTTGCCGGTTGCTCTATGTTATACCAAAGAGTCCCTTGAGGTTCCATTATTTGCGTACTTGTTGTGGCATTTATTTTTACTAACAATGGGCTGATATCAAGATGGAAGTGACTGAAAGTGTGTCTAAATCCAGGCAACTCTTGGCTAGTAAACTCACTAATACCAAATTGTTCTAGCTGTTCTTCCAGCGATAAATTGTCATCGCGTTCAGGGAAACACCATAATCCCCCCCAAATACCTGCCGGTGGGCGCTGCTGTAAACACAGTGTAGAACCTTGTTTTAGTAATAACATTTGCACGGTTCTGACTGGGATTGTTTTTTTAGGTTTAGGGGTTGGGAATGCTGTTGGTGTACCCATTGCATGTGCTTTACAATCTTCATTTACTGGGCAAATATCACAATCAGGTCGACTACGGGTGCACACTGTCGCGCCCAGATCCATCATCACCTGATTATAATTAGCGGTTTGTTGTTGCGGGGTCAGTTCTTCTGATAGTGCCCACAGCGTATTTTCAACAGCCTTCTTGCCATACCAACCTTCAATGGCACCCCAACGTGTTAAAACGCGTTTTACGTTGCCGTCTAATATAGGGTGTGGTTGATCTAATGATAATGACAAAATTGCGCCCGCGGTTGAGCGACCGACACCGGGTAATGCTAATACTTGTTCAAATTCGGTTGGGAACAGACCTTGATATTCATCGCGGATCAATTGTGCCGCTTTATGTAAATTACGGCCTCGAGCGTAATAACCTAGCCCTGTCCATAAATGTAATACCTCATCGATGTGTGCATTAGCCAAATCGATAACTGTGGGAAACTTCTCCATAAAAGTGGTGAAATAAGGGATCACAGTGCTGACTTGGGTTTGTTGTAACATCACTTCACTTAACCAAGTAGGGTAAGGTTCGTGGTATTGTTGCCAAGGCAGATCTTTACGACCAAAGTCTTTAAACCAAGCAAGTGCCCGTGGAGCAAATGTGTCTTTATTATTCTCTAATGGCGATTTCATCGGGTATTTTTAGCAAATGTGGGGAGTTTAGGGTGAAATTATGCCACACAAAACTTGCCAAATTCAGCTATCTTTGGATAATGCCCGAATTAATAGATAAATTTATAATGTTTATGGCGATTAAATTGTCATAACGGCGACTGGATAAAAAATGACTGAACATAAAAGAATAGCAGAACCTGAATTAACAGAAGACGGTAAACGTATCCGTAAAGTGAGAAGTTTTGTTTTACGTGAAGGGCGTTTAACCAAAGGCCAGGAAGCCGCTATGAACGATTTTTGGCCGACTATGGGTCTAGATCATGACATGGGCATGCTCGATTTCGCTGAAGTTTTCGGTAACGACAATCCTGTGACATTAGAAATTGGTTTTGGTATGGGTGCATCTTTAGTTGAGATGGCGGCTGCTTCACCAGAGAAAAACTTTATTGGTATCGAAGTGCACTCACCAGGTGTTGGTGCATGCCTAATGGCTGCGGGTGAACGCGGTATCACTAACTTGCGCGTATTTTGCCATGATGCAGTGGAAGTATTAGCGGATTGTATCCCAGATACTAGCTTAGGTGGCATGCAATTATTCTTCCCTGATCCTTGGCATAAGAAGCGTCATCACAAACGTCGAATTGTACAAGTAGAATTTGCAGAAAGTATTCGCCAAAAACTTAGCTTAGGTGGTATCTTCCATATGGCGACGGACTGGGAAAACTATGCCGAGCATATGATTGAAATAATGGCTGCTGCACCCGGTTATGAAAATACCGCAACAGAAGGGCATTTTGTGCCACGCCCAGATTGGCGTCCATTAACTAAATTCGAACAACGTGGTCACCGTTTAGGGCACGGCGTTTGGGATATTATTTATAAACGTACTAAGTAATTCGAGGTAATAATGGCTAAAAATCGTAATCGTCGTCTACGTAAGAAACTACGTGTAGATGAATTCCAAGAGTTAGGTTTTGATCTTTCTTGGGATTTCCCAGAGGGTATAACTGAAGAGCAGGTTGACGCTATCTTAGATGGTTTCATTGCTGAAGTTATCGATCCAAACAAACTGGCGTTTGCTGCAGACGGAAACTTACAATGGGATGGTATGATTTGTACTGAAACCCACGGTAAATGTACTGAAGAGCAACGTGAACAAGTGAAAACTTGGTTAGAAGCAAAAGGTGTTAAAAACCTAATTGTTAGCCCATTATTTGATTTATGGTACGGTGAAGAAGGCGAATAAGCCAATTTACTAGTCATTAAAACCGACTGTTTTTCAGATCTATCTCCTTAAACGGTCGGTTATTTGTTGTCTTATTTCTACGCACAGACAATTTCTCTTTTCTTTTATTTTTGTTCCCGCTTATCTACAGCACATCGAACACTGCATTTAAAATAGGTTATTTATGCTTTCTAACGCATCTTTAGAAGAACTGCTCGACGAAATACGCCCGTTAATTGGCGAAGGCCATGTTGCCGATTATATACCTGCATTGGCCAATGTGAATCCTAATCAATTGGGAATTGCTGTGTGTATGGCTAACGGTGATGTATTTACAGCGGGTGATGCAGATATACGTTTTTCAATTCAAAGTATTTCGAAAGTATTTGCATTGACTGCGGCATTAACACGTTTTTCTGAAGATGAGTTATGGACAAGGGTTGGACGTGAACCTTCTGGCCAAGCATATAATTCACTTATTCAATTAGAGTTTGAAAAAGGCAAACCGCGTAATCCGTTTATTAATGCTGGCGCATTGGTGGTGGCTGATATGTTGCAAAGTCGCCTTTCTGCACCGAAACAACGGATGTTGGAATTACTCCGAAAACTGGCTAACTCGACTGATATCTATATTGATTATGACGTAGCAGATTCAGAATTTGAACACATGGCACGTAATGCCGCTATTGCTTATTTGATGAAATCACACGGCAACTTTAGTAATCATGTCGAAACGGTATTACAGAGCTATTTTAGCTATTGTGCGATTAATATGAATTGCGTGGAATTGGCCACTGCATTCTCATTTTTAGCGAAAAAAGGTATACCTTGTCATCGTAACAAGAGTTTGGTTAGTGAGCGTTGTACTCGCCGCTTAAATGCGTTACTGGCGACATGTGGTTTATATGATGAATCTGGAGACTTTGCTTTCCGTGTTGGTATGCCTGCAAAAAGTGGGGTTGGCGGTGGTATTGCTGCTGTTATCCCGGGGAAATTAACGGTTTGTGTGTGGTCGCCAGAATTGAATGAATCAGGTAATTCATTAGCGGGTACAGCATTGTTAGAATTGTTTAGTGAGCGTTTTGGTCACTCAATTTTTTAATATGCTTGATATACATGATTTCGAATAGCGAGTGCTAACAATAATGCATTCATTACTGCTCGCACTGCTATTTAATGTGTTTAGATAAACAGATCGAATAAGCTGTTTAGATAACGATGGCCAAGTCTGGTCACTTGCCAATGGCTTTCGGTTTCAGTCAGTAAACCTTTCTTCACCGCGGCATTAATCTGCTCACTAATCGTGGATAGTGGTAATCCAGTAAAGTCACAAAAGTCCTGCTTGGGTGTTGCTTCGATTAAGCGAAAGCGATTCATGAAGAACTCAAATGGCAGTTCGTCTCGAGCTACCACATGTTCATTGTCTAAAAAGGCTTTGTCAGCGTCCATATAACCGCGTGGATGCTTTACTTTACTGCGACGGACTATCTGACCTGTTTCTGGTTCAGTAAGCTTACCGTGAGCACCACAGCCAATGCCGATATAATCACCAAAACGCCAATAATTTAAATTGTGCTGGCACTGCTTTCCAGCTTTCGCATAGCCTGATATTTCATATTGTTCATAACCGGCTTCACTTAGCAGCGCATGACCTTGTTCAAAAATATCCCAGAGGATATCTTCGTCCGGTAAGGTTGGTGGCTTAGAGTAAAACTGGGTGTTCTGCTCAATGGTTAATTGATACCAAGACAGATGATAAGGCGCTAATTCTACTGCCTTATTTAAGTCATATAAGGCATCATTCAGATCTTGATGTGGTAGGCCATGCATCAGGTCCAAATTGAATGAATTTAGCGCTGATTCGGTGGCAATGTTGGCTGCGCGGATCGCTTCGTCTGGATCGTGAATCCGACCCAATAGATTGAGTTTTTCGGCTTGCAAACTTTGCACACCTATTGAGATCCGGTTAATCCCCGCGGCTACATAACCGTGAAAACGGTCGGCTTCGACCGTGCCTGGATTTGCTTCCATGGTGATCTCAATATTTTCGCTAAACGGGACCATAGCTTCGATACCGTTAAGTATTTTGGCAATGCCTTCTGAACTGATCAAGCTCGGAGTACCGCCACCAATAAAGATCGAATGCAAAGAACGCTGAAATACACGGGGTAGTTCACTGCGCAGATCCGCCAGTAGGTCTTGAATATATTCGTCTTCTGGGATCTTACCTTTCTGCGTATGTGAGTTGAAATCACAATAGGGACATTTTTGTACACACCAAGGAATATGCACATATAAACTCAATGGCGGTAGTCGCATTGGCAGTGTTGTTACTGTATTGGTTGTAGTCGTCATCATGGTATCGGTCATTATTTTACAGCTAATCGAGTTTGCTGTTCATGCATTGCCGCTAACAATTTGGTTAACGCTTGGCCGCGATGACTTAGCTCACTTTTACGTTGTTTAGTCAGTTCCGCGGATGTACAGCCTTCGGATTCAACAAAGAAAATAGGATCGTAACCAAAACCATCTTCACCACTCGGCTGTTCTGTAATAACGCCATCCCAGCTGCCATGGCAGACTAACGGTGTTGGATCTTCAGCGTGGGTCATATAGACCAAAACACAATGAAAACGAGCCGTACGTTGTGCGGCTGGCACGTCTTTAAGTGCATCTAATAATTTAAGTAAGTTATCGCGATCACTGGCATCCACACCGGCATAGCGTGCAGAGTAAATACCCGGTACGCCTTGCAATGCATCAACTGCTAAGCCTGAATCGTCTGCAATCGCAGGTAGACCTGTTAATGCTGCCGCATGTTTCGCTTTGATGATGGCATTTTCAATAAAAGTAGTGCCTGTCTCGTCAGCTTCGACAATATTGAAATTACTTTGTGGCAGCACTTCAAGACCAAATTCAGCAAGCAGTGCTGACATTTCACGAACTTTACCTGGATTACCAGTAGCGAGAACAACTTTAGACATGGTGCGCCTTATTATTTGTTAAAAGAGAGTTATTTATTAAAAAAGAGTAAGTGAATTTAAAATGGGCATATCACATTGAAATCAGGTTATACAGGATCGCCGAACACTGATAAAGCCTAATCAACATAAAATTTTTGTTGAAACTTTAGTTCTTGCGTTTGGTTTTCGCTGGTTAATGTGACCTTGATGCGGTAAGTTTCTTCGTTGCGATGCGGTACTTCCGCAATGTAGTAAATGGCATCTTGTTCACGTATTTCACGCACGTCTAATTCGCGAATATTACCTAATAAGTTACGCGCAGTCACTTTGATGTCAACAGTCTGAGCTTTTAAGCTGTCACTATCTAGCACTGAAATGTTGATAATACCTAAGTACTTACTGCGTTTAATATCGTACGTCGATGCAACGTCAGAAGTTAAAAATGTACTTGGGAATGCAATATAATGGACATCCCAATCTCCCAGTTGTTGCATTTGTTCTGCACTAGCATTTGCTGAACATAATAGGGTGAGGGAGAGTAATAAAGATTTAAATAATGTTGGCATGTTGGCTCCGAAATTAAATTTGAGCAAACTGAATGGAGGTATCTTCGGCATTGTGAAGTCTTGAATATCCTCTCCTTCTGTTTGCTGATTGTGCATCTTGAAATAGTTTGGGTATAAATAGTATAGCTAACTGAATGGATAAAATATCAATGCAAGGCTTTCCCCTGCATTGATATTAATTTTATTAGAATGGTAGCCCTGTCAGATCACCAATTAAAATTTGTAAAAACTGTAGGCCTAAAATTGCTACTAGCATTGATAAGTCAAGACCACCAATGGCTGGAATAAAACGACGGATTGGCGTTAAGATTGGTTCACTTAGCTGTGATAGTACATTTTCAACAGGACTATTGCCTTGGCTAACCCAGCTTAAAATAGCACGTAAGATTAATACGTAGAATACTAAGCTGAAGCATTGCTTAACAAGTTTGATAGCAGCTAAGATTAATACATCTTGGATAGGCGCTACTGCACCCGTTTGCAGGCCGAATAGGGTGTAAATCATCGCACAGGCTACTGCATAAGCAAATACCACTGGGCAAGGTCTAAGCCACCCAAGCTTGGGAGCACACGACGTAATGGACCGACAACAGGCTGGGTTGCTTTAACAATAAATTGGCTCATTGGATTGTAAAAATCAGCACGGGCCATTTGTAACCATACACGTAGTAGTATGATAAGAATGTATGTTTCAAATAAGATACTGACCAAAAAGTTAGCCGCGTTCATAAATTACCCTTCAAGTTAATTGGTTGTGAGTTAATTGTTCGTTGGTTCATTGTTAAAATAGTTTTTGCATTTCTTCAGCACGAGAGACTGCTGCTTGCATCGCTGTATTGACCGTCGCACGTAGGTTTTGTTCTTCAAAAGTACGAATTGCTTCTGCTGTGGTGCCACCTTTTGAGGTTACATTTTTGCGTAATGTGGCCAAATCAATATGCGGGTTTTGGATGACTAATTCGGCTGAACCTGCCGCTGCTTGCTGTACTAACTCTCTTGCTTGTTGTTGAGTGAATCCCATGCCGATAATACTTTCTTGCATGGCTTCCATAAACAGGAAGAAATAAGCGGGTGAACTGCCCGTTGCTGCAATAATAGTATTTAAATCAGCTTCGTTATCAACCCAACAGGTTTTACCAACAGCCATCATGATCTGGTTAATGGTTTTGATATCATTATCAGATACTTCTGGTGATGGGAATAAGCCCGTCATGCCTTTTTGAACTAAGGCTGGTGTATTTGGCATGGTACGTACAATTGGTTGATTGTCAGCTAGTAAACTTTGTAAACGCTCGACCGTTACGCCTGCGGCAACGGAAACAAATAATTTGCCTCGATAATTGGCACTTTGTTCTGCAAGGTGAGAGCAAACATCCGCCATCAATTGCGGTTTTACCGCCAGAATAATGATATCAGCCTCGGTAACTGCAAAGTGATTGTTTTGAGTGGTATTAATCGCAAATTTTTCTGCTAATACATCTAATCGAGTACGTGTCGGACTTGCTGCATAAATTAATTCTGCAGGATAACCATCTGTGATCATTCCGCCGATAAGGCTGCTTGCCATATTTCCTGCACCAATAAAGGCGATTTTTTTATTCATGATCATTACAGTTTAATTCCTTATACTTGATCGTTACTGTTTAATTCCATAAAACGGAGTGATCAGCCGCGTGCGCCAAAAATGGCAGTGCCAACACGTACCATGTTACTACCTTGCGCAATCGCAAGTTCCATATCGTTGGTCATACCCATTGATAAAGTGTCTATTTGGTTATATTGGTGCTGAAGTGATAAATACAACGATTCAAGCTGGTTAAATTGTGATTTAAGCTTCTCGAGATCGTCGGTTTTTTCTGGAATCGCCATGATCCCGCGTAATACTAAGTTCGGTAAATTAGCCACTTGTTCAGCTAAAAGTCGAGCTTGTTGCAAATCAGCGCCAGACTTGCTGTCTTCGGCACTGATATTAATTTGAATACAAACGTTTAATTTTGCCATCTCTGCTGGGCGTTGATCATTGAGTCGTTGCGCCACTTTTAAACGGTCGATACTTTGAACCCAATCAAAATGCTCGGCAATCGGACGCGTCTTATTCGATTGAATTGGACCAATAAAATGCCACTCGATATCGTCATAATCACCGTCATGTTGTAGATGAGTAATTTTTTCTACGGCCTCTTGCAGGTAGTTTTCACCAAATTTACGTTGTCCGAGTGCGTAAACTGCCATCACTTGTTCGACGGGTTTGGTTTTACTTACTGCAAGCAGGTTAATTTCACACCTTTTTTTGCAAGATGTGCTTGCCGCGTTTTCAATTTGAGTCAGAACCTGTTGTAATCGTGTTGATATACTATTCATGATGTTACTTGCAATGAGGTTAAAAAGAATATGGATGTTACAGAGTTACTTACATTTAGTGTAAAGCATAACGCATCAGATCTACACCTTTCTTCGGGGGTTCCTCCGATGATCCGTGTGGACGGTGATGTACGTAAAATCAATTTACCTGCTTTTGACGCCAAACAAGTACATGCGCTAATTTATGACATTATGGATGATAAACAGCGTAAAGACTATGAAGAACATTTGGAAGTAGATTTTTCTTTTGAAATTAATAACGTTGCTCGTTTTCGTGTAAATGCATTTAATCAACACCGTGGTCCTGCTGCTACGTTTCGTACTATCCCAAGTGAAATTAAAAGCATGGCAGAATTAAGTGTGCCAGACATTTTTCATGATTTGGTGAAACTGCCACGTGGTTTAGTATTGGTGACTGGGCCGACGGGGTCTGGTAAGTCAACGACACTGGCGTCAATGATTGATCATATTAACGAGCATCAGCATAAACATATTCTGACAATCGAAGATCCGATTGAATTTGTACACAAGAATAAGAAAAGCTTAATTAATCAGCGTGAAGTATTCCGGGATACTAAAAGCTTTAATGCCGCATTACGTTCTGCATTACGTGAAGATCCCGACATTATTTTGGTCGGTGAAATGCGAGATTTAGAAACCATCCGTTTGGCATTAACTGCGGCGGAAACAGGGCACTTGGTCTTTGGTACCTTGCATACCACCTCGGCAGCAAAAACTATTGACCGTATTGTTGATGTATTCCCAGGGCAAGAGAAGGACATGGTTCGTTCGATGTTGTCGGAATCATTACGTGCGGTAATTTCCCAGACATTATTAAAACGTACTGGTGGTGGTCGAGTTGCGGCACATGAAATCATGCTTGGTACACCGGCGATTCGTAATTTGATCCGTGAGGATAAAGTTGCGCAGATGTATTCCGTGATCCAAACAGGTATGATGCATGGCATGCAAACATTAGATCAGTCGTTACGTGAATTGGTTAACATGGGTATTGTCACTAGCGAAGAAGCGCGCATTCGAGCTGTTGATCAACAAAGCTTTTAAGGATGAATAACATGGGGATGCTACCACAACTCTTTAGTGCGATGAAAAAGCTTACTGGTTCTGACATGTATATTTCAGCGGGTATTGCACCAACAGTAAAACTACATGGCTCATTACGTGCGCTCTCGGAACATAAATTAACGGCTGAGCAATCATTAGCATTGGTGAAAGAAGCCATGTCTGAGGGGGAATATGCTTCTTTCTGTCGTACCAAAGAATCTAATTTCGGTATTTTCATACCGGATATTGGTCGTTTCCGTGTCAGCGCATTTTGGCAATTAGAAAAAGCGGGTATGGTGATCCGTCGTATTGAAACCGATATACCAGCAATGGATGAGCTACACTTGCCACCAATATTAAAACATACGGTACTAGAGAAGCGTGGTTTAGTATTAGTTGTTGGGGCGACGGGGTCTGGTAAATCAACTACGCAAGCAGCCATGGTGGGTTATCGTAACCAAAACTCATCAGGTCATATCTTAACGATTGAAGATCCGATTGAGTTTGTCCATGAACATGGTAGTTGTATTGTGACTCAGCGTGAAGTGGGAATTGATACCGAGTCTTTTGAAGATGCGCTGAAGAGCTCATTACGTCAAGCGCCGGATGTGATCTTGATTGGTGAAATCCGTTCACAAGAAACGATGGAGTTTGCCTTGGCGTTTGCGGAAACGGGGCATTTATGTATGGCAACGCTACATGCAACTAATGCCAATCAGGCTATCGATCGTATTTTGCACTTGGTACCAAAAGAAAAGCATGCTCAGTTGTTATATGATTTGTCTCTAAATTTAAAAGCCATTGTGGCACAGCAATTAATCCCAGTACAAGGTGGTTTAAGTCGACGTGGTGCATTTGAAATTTTATTGAACACACCTTTGGTCAGTGAATTGATCCGCAAAAATGAACTGCATAAAATTAAAGAAGTGATGATAAAGTCGGGCGAGCTGGGAATGCAAACCTTTGATCAAGCGTTATTAGCACTTTATAATACCAATATGATTAGTTATACAGAGGCTTTACATCACGCTGACTCGCCAAATGATTTACGCTTAATGATTAAGTTAAATCAAGGTCAAGCAGGCAGTGATAGTATGCTTGACGGGGTGACGATC
This sequence comes from Moritella viscosa, assembly GCF_900120065.1. Taxonomy (NCBI): domain Bacteria; kingdom Pseudomonadati; phylum Pseudomonadota; class Gammaproteobacteria; order Alteromonadales; family Moritellaceae; genus Moritella; species Moritella viscosa. The sequence continues at coordinate 114,227 of NZ_FPLG01000087.1, read as the reverse complement.
GAAGCTTTGTAATGACGGGCTATAAAATTCATCGCAATATAATAAACATCAGTTTAAGAAAAGTAAGGAAGAGTTATGTTAATAGTGGTATCACCGGCTAAAACACTCGATTTTGAGACGCCGTCTATAACTGAGCAGTATAGCCAAGCTGACTTAACTGTACATTCGGCAGAATTGATTGATGTTTGTCGTCAATTAACGCCAATGGATTTGTCTTCATTAATGAAAATTAGTGATAAGTTGGCTGGACTAAATGTTGCTCGCTTTACCGAATGGTCAGCAGAGTTTACCCCCGACAATGCTAAACAAGCTGTATTTGCCTTTAAAGGTGATGTTTATACGGGTTTAGACGCAGAAACGTTTAGTGATGCTGACATGGCGTTTGCGCAGCAACATTTCCGTATTTTATCTGGTTTGTATGGTTTGTTACGACCACTTGATCTGATTAAAGCATACCGCTTAGAAATGGGCACTAAGCTCAGTAATGGACGTGGTACTAACTTATATCAGTTCTGGGGCGATATCATCACAGATAAAGTCAATGAAACGCTTGCTGCACAAGGCGATAAAGTGTTAATTAACTTAGCGTCCAATGAGTACTTTAAAGCGGTGCAAAAGAAGCGCTTAAAAGGACAGGTGATTACACCTGTATTTAAAGACTGCAAAGCGGGTAAATTCAAGATCATTAGTTTTTATGCTAAAAAAGCACGCGGTTTAATGGCGCGGTACATCATTGAGAATCAATTAACTGATGTGTCACAGCTAACGGCGTTTGATACTGATGGTTATTACTATTGTGATGCTGAATCAACGGATATTGAATTGGTGTTTAAGCGTGATGAAATCTTTAAATAATGAAATAGTATGTGTTATGAGTTAAATAAAGTGATGGTATAAATCAGTTTTAAAAAAGGATATTCATATTTGAATATCCTTTTTTTTAATCTAAATAATGAGTTAGTTTGAAACTGAATGTATTAGTAGGAGGATGGGTAAATAAAATTTTTTATAAGTAAATAGTTCATTCTATTTACTATTTCATAACAGCTATGTTTAAACAAACACAGGTATTCAAGGTGATTAATATCACAGCCTATTATTTTGGCATAATAAGTTCATCACAAAAAGTTGGTGTTATGTTGAACTTTTCATCTTTTAGTATTAATAACATCTTTAAGTACCTATTATGAGATAATTTAAAGTTAGAGTGTTAGCTTCACTCAAGGAAGACTGGTTAAGCTCATAACCTATATGCATTTTAATGATGATCTATATAGGTTATGGCTTAGCTAGTTGATATTATTTTATGGAAGAGTTATCAATATGCTTAAAATAAACAAATCTATTATTTTAGTTACTATCCTGTTGTTTCTGTCTATCTCCGTTTTATATGGGATAATTGACGGGTCTTCATCTTCATCTTCATCTTCATCTTTACCTAAAAATAATAGTCCTTGTTCTGCGGGACTTGATTGTTCCAATATAGACAGAGGTATCATTCGTGTTATTAAACCGACCGGTCTGTATTTGAGTGAAGCTATTCAGTTAGCTAGCACTCGATCTGAATGCTCAGCAGGCTGTGTCGTAGATCTAAGACCATTGTTAAATAAAAATATTATATTAAATAGTTCGCTAGAGACTGTTACCAACTTGTCCCACCCTATATGGGTGGTTGGTGAGCCTAGCCAACCAGCGGTTATTGATGGCGTGGGTAAATATCAAATCATATCAATTAATAATGATAAAAATACCGGATTTATTTCTTTTTTTGGTGTTCATTTTATTAATGGCCTAGCGCAGGGACAGAAGGGAACAAATGCTGGTGGTGGTGGACTCGGTGCTGGTGGTGCGATCTTTATTAATAAAGGCAAAGTTGTTCTTGAGCAAACAATTTTTAGTCAGAATACTGCAACAGGTGGTGATAGCGTTGATCCTGGTGGTGCAGGCGGAGATCCTTATGATAATCATTGTCAGAGTACAAGTGCAAAGCCTGGTGGTTCAGGTGGCCAGTTTAATAATAACGCTTCATTTAAATTATTAAGTGGAGGGGAAGGTGGTAAGGCTGGATCTAACTGTGGGTCAAAGCATTCTTGTGATCCTGAAGACGGACAACATGGAAAAACTGGTAGTTGGGGAGCTGGAGGTGGTTCTGGCGGTGGTGGTGGTGGTGATTGTAAAACATCGTATGATGCAGGTCGTGATGGTGGTAATGGTGCTAATGGTGGATTTGGTGCTGGCGGTGGTGCTGGAGGCTCTGGTGGTGGTGATGATAAGCAAGTTGGTGAATATGGACTTGAAGTTGGCCATAAAGGATATGGTGGTTACAGTGTTGATGAGAAGAATACTGGCTACGGTGGGGAAGCAAATAATGGTGTCGATGGTGGTAATGGTGGTGGTGCAGCTAAATTTGGTGGTGGCGGAGCTGGTTTAGGTGGTGCAATATTTGTAAGAGAAGATAATAATGCTCAACTTACAATGCGATTAAGCAAGTTTAATGATAATACTGTAAATGAAGGTGTATCAGGAAGTAGACATCCTGCACAAGCTAAAGGAACTGCATTATTTGTAACAAGAGATCAGCGTGATTACGATTTTAGTAATGATGATACCCTCTCTGATTATCCTCTATCTGAGCCCGTCCCTACCGTAGGGTTAAGTTTAGTTAACCTTAATAATGAACCTATCGATAGAGTTTATGAAGGCGAACGCGCTAATCTAAAAATTAATCTGTCTCAGCCTTTTGCTACTAAGACTCATTTATATTTTTATCTTAGTGATCCTGATGCTTATGCAAATCCAGGTAATAGTGATGATCCGGCAGCTATTGGCCAACAAACTAAAGCCGATTTTGCTTGGGGAACAACATTTATCTACTCTGTAGCCGTACCTGCTGAAACTGCAGGCGATATTTATCTGAATATTCCTAGACGCCAAGTCAATGATAAATTAGGCGCGTATACCGGAATTCAAACTTATTTAGACAAGCGTTTAGAAGGGGATGAGTCTTTTACTGTCAATTTATTAGCAAGTGATGCTTATGCTATTGATGTGAAAAATTTCTCACAAAAAGTAACAATAGAAGATGTTAACTTTCAAGTCGAAATATTATCAGACCTATCTCGCACGACTATTTGTGATCTTGCTGATGGTTTAGCCTCATCAGGCTCTCCTTGTGATCAAGTTACGTCACCAGTGGTTCGTAATAAAATTAATCTTGATGATATTAAAAGTTTGGGTTACGTAACTTTGCAGGCTAAGCGACCTGTTAATGTTCAGCGAGAATCAAAAGAGGAAGATTTACCTAATGGTTGGGATTCAAATGTCAGTCAGTACTCGACAGCTGTCCAGGGGGCATTCTTTAATAATGCATTAGCGGGTGGGCTACCGGTTCATTATAGTATTACAGAGACAGAGACAGAGACAGAGACAGAGTCTGGGGTTCAGTTCTTATCTAACCAAATCAATTATAACAATAATCGATATGAAAAAATTACGGATGGAAAGCTTGATGATTTAGAGGGGGCTCAAATATTTAATGCTGTCATCATTCCTGTTACCGATATAAATAATGAAAATAAAGAGAGTGATCTTCCTGCAGGTGCTGCCCGTATTTACTTCGCAGCGTTACCGGATGCAATCAAAGAGGAAAGCCAAAAATATACGCTCATACTTCAGGACTTTACAGATCCTAGTTATGATGCTGATCAGCTAGATATAATCTTACATAATACACCCGCCGGAGAATATCAGTTTTATCAACCTAAAAGTGAAGCAAAAGACGTTATATTTACGTTGCTTGATAGTGATGAATTTTCCCCTGGTATTATTATTTCCGATAATATTAATGGTGAGCAGGTAAACAAAACGGAAAATCCGTTATTATTAGCTGAAGATGAAAGTGCAATATTTTGGGTGAAACTAAGTAGTCAACCTAGTGCAGATGTCCACCTTAAAGGTGATATAGGATTAACTTTTTCTGCAGATAACTGGTTTACTTATCAAAAGGTTAATATTAGTTCATGGGGCAGTGTTATAAATGTTAGCGCTGATAGTAGCGACCCATTTTATAATAATTTAACGCTTGCTATATATCCTGAAACTGATGCACACAAATTAAAGATAACGGAAGGTAAAATACCGGATCTAACACAACGTGATGTGAGTATTCAAGTGCTTCCTGGTCTTGCCGAATATACGGAAGGAAGTAAAGATCAGCCTGAATTTATTATTAGTCTTGGACAACCGTTACCTTATGGAATCAACGTATTATATAGCATTGATGATAGTACGCCGAAAAGTATCTTTCTTGCTGCATACCATTCAAGTTTTACAGTCTCCTACCCACTTATTAATGATGATCTGATAAATGGTGTCCGTAAAATCAATATTAAATTGACGGGTATAACCAATCTTAGCGGTGAACCATTACAGGGGATTTCTTACTCTAAGGGTGGGGATACAGCTAGTTTAACTATCCAAGATGATGATATTTCAACGATTATAATTAGTCAGTATCAGGCGGAAAAACCAACTGTCGGCGATAAGGTTGTCTTATCACCAGAAGTGGCAGTTATCGGTTTTAAAGACAATGGCGATTTGATGATCCAACACCACGATCCATTGATAAAAGACATCGTTATTGAGAAAAAAGGTGCAGGTAAACTTGTTTCATCGGTTGTGGCTCGACATGGTTTATTGCAAGAAATAGCCCCGAATGAACAATCGGATAGCCCCTTAATTTATTTTCCTAAACTACCTTTAGAAGCTGAATTTACTCGTAATGAAGCATCTTTTACACGTAACGAACTCGTTGGAAATACTGTAGCCCGCTATAGAGGTCAATTAAAAGTAACTAAAACAGGATATTACCGTTTTAATTTAGCAGGACCGGCAACGGCATTAGCTGAATTATGGCTTAACCCTGTCAGTGCCGATAGACAGAATAAAGGATTAATTGCATCTTTAAATGAAGTACCGACATTGGGTACGAAAGACGATGAGGCAATCAGTTATCTACTTGATACAGAACATAGTTATTATATAGAGGCATTGTATCAAAACGCCTTGACGCAACCCGTTGGTGAATTTTCTGTCAGCTGGCAATTTAGTAAAGAGTCAGAAGGTTCTTTTTCTGAGTTAGTGGCTATATCCAAAGATAATTTGATCCCAGATACACTTACAAGTGGGTTCATGGTCGAAACTTGGCAGGATATCGCTGTTGACTCTATTGCTGAATTTAAAGCTAGCCAGTCATATCTAAATAAATCACCGGATAACAGTAAAATGTTGACTCGTGCTTTAGATATTCCATTAAATAATGAAGATAAAATTGGCCGCCGAATTAGAACTGTATTAACCGCACCGGAAACCGGTGAATATATATTTGCTTTAGCATCTGATGGTGATGCTCAGCTAACCCTAGAAGGTGCAGAGCTTGAACCACGGATCCTTGCTTATATTGATGGTAATGAGAAGTATGGTAAATATGAGGTGAAGGCTAAAGCTCATCCTCCATCATACACTCGAGTTCAATTTGAATTGTCACGATTTAATAATGCGATTACAGCGGAAGACCCTTGGACTGTAGAATATACCATGGGTGAGAATAAAGGAACATTACCACTCGGCAATAATAAAAAACTGTCACTGTTACCAGACTTGACAGGTGTTGACATGATTTGTAATGAATATGATTTTATTAATTCAGAGATTGTTAATTGGTATGGTAGTACTGATAACCCAGTATTAAATAATCAATTATATATAGGGAATCCTCCTACCGTTTCGAAGCCAGAACCCTGTAAGGACAATCCAGATCAAGGTTTATATCCAGACTATGATGGTAAAAGTATCACGTTTATTTTCCAGGAAAATATAAAAAGCGTAAGTGCTGACGACTATGTTAAGTTTATTGTTGATGGTCATGACCTAGGTGATCCGGCTGATTACCCTAAAGAGCATGATTGGTGGTGGGACGCAGCAATTGAAACTGAAACTCAAACAGAGGGGCAGAAAAACTCCCAGCAGAGTTCACGAAGGGTCCACCTGATTAAAGGTCAGCAATATACGTTAGAAGTATTACAGGTTAACAGCTTAGAGACGCAACACTTATCTGTTGCTTGGCAGAAACCATCCGATACTGGTTTGGTGTTACTGAGTGCAGATAGTCTCTCTCTTCCTCAGGTGTTGCTACCCATTGAATTGTTAGCGACTACATCAAATATAAAAGAATCGGAATTAGCAACAACACCAGATTCTGTGTCTGTATCTCTTAAGCTTTCTGGTAAATCAGTCTTTTTGTTGGGACAAGAGTATATAGTCAAAAGTATGACGTTAAAGGGCGCTACTAATTTAGATGGTACGCTATCTGCGTCGACCTTTATGCAATTTAATTCTGGCTTCAGTGGTTCTGTGAGTCAGGATGTCGTTCTTACTGAGGCTGCGACACCTGTTAATTTGATTTTACGTGATCAGGTCAGTGGCGCTGATGAAATGAATTTAACTGTTGGTCAGCAGCAACGATTAGGCTTTAGATTAAAATCGCAACCATTACCTAATGCGAAAGTAACCATAATATTAGAGCAGAGTGGTGTAGGTAGTGACGCAAATAATAGTGCCGCGATTCGTCTATATTGCGATGGATCACCAACTGAAGACTGCACTCAGTTTACTTTTACCGCAGAAAACTGGGATCAACCTCAGTTTGTTAACGTTATAGCTAAGTCTGCAGGTACGGATCAGCAAGGTACCTATTCACCGGATTTATCCTATATTAATTTGACCGCAAAACAAAATAATGATCTCCAAGCGACTTATACTTCAGATTCAATAAAAATACAGATATTTCCGAATAGTTTAAACACGCACCGGATCTATTTTGTCAAATCGAATGAAGAAAAGATTTCTGAAATAAGTTTCTCCTCATCGAGTGTTGGAAATATTATTGTAACTGATAATGAAGATACAGAGGTTAAAGGCTGGACATGGGGATTTAAAAATAAGCAACTTGTGGCATCAAAAAATGGTACCGAATTGTTAAGATTATTACCTTATTCTACAGAGGAGGCTGGCAGTGTTGATGCTGGAATTAACGCGGGTGTCGACCCTATAACCTTAACTGCCCAAGCGGTAGTTACTTCTGCATTGTTTAAACAAGAAACTAAATGGCGAGGGAATCTCTATATTACAGGGATCCAACTAGAAGCCAAAGGTGAGCGAACAACGGCGAGTGCTGATGTGAGTGTAATGTTAACAAATGGCTTACCAAAGATTACGATTCTCAGTAATATTACTGACGAAGACCTTGCCTTTAAGCAACCTAAAACTTTCTCTTATCATGCGCTATCATCAAGTGCCGAAGATAATATAACCGCTAATGTTGGTGAAATACTATTAACTGAGTTTGGTGCATTAACCGTTGTGGATAAAAAGGGATATGCAGCCTGGTCTTTTGAAGCTAATCCGCGTCCACAAGCCGATGTGATCACCTTTAATATCTCGAATGTTGCAAATGTCACGGAAAAAACAATCAGCTTAGTTGATATTAATAAGCAACCAAGGATTATTACCAGTTATGTTGCGTTAAGTGATCCGAGTAAACCGCTTGCTACCTTGTCTATTACGGATAATAGCGTAACTGAAGACGGTGGGGAAATAGCAATAACGGCAAGACTTGCAGAACCTGCAACGCAAGCGACCCGTGTTTATTTTAATATAAATACGCCAAGTTCAAATGAACCATCAAATATAGCGCTAAAACTGAAAGACAAAACTAACGGTTATGCGCTTGAAGTGACGGATGAAAATGTGTCATTAAAGGGAGAGGACAGTACAGGCATAACTTTAGAAATGTGGTTACATCCAGAAATCAGTAATAACCAGCAAGGGCTATTCGTTGGTGAAGACAATAACGAAGAAAGTAATTTATTGACGATAAAAAATCAGGTTTTGACTTCATTCAATGGTTTTAGTATTGAACTGCCTGACAATGTAATAAAAAAACAGTGGTTTCATATCGCTTATACGTCTTCAGCTTTAGGTGAGGTGTGGTATGTAAATGGAGAGAAAGTTGCAACAAACAATGCCAATGTTATTGCTACTATTCCGACTCATTTACGCGCGATTGGCCGGGCTAAAAATAAAACGGAGTATTTTTCAGGAGCAATAGATGAAGTCCGTATTTGGACTCAACCTCGAACCGATATGCAGATCCGCAGCAGTTATGCAATAACATTACCTACTGCTGGTTTGAATGACGATTATCCATCATTAAGTGGTTTGTGGCAGTTTAACCAATTGAGTTTAGCTAATATAGCCAATGAAAATATTCAATCGACATTGGAAAATAGCCAGGGAGACGAATTAGATCTCGAAGATTCGGCTGTAAAGCAAGATGTTTGGTTGGTTAAACAAAGTGCACAGGAAGGGGCTGATTATGAAATGCTCACGGGTTTTGTCACTCGTTCAAGCAATTTATTTAACCTTGAAACTGTCAGTCGAGGCCGGCTGTTCACCATTGCTGATTTTAATGGTGATAACTTACCTGATGCAGTGGTTATGGATGATTCAGGTCAGTTTTATTTACATCTTAATTTAAATAAAAAAATTAATCAGAGTCCTCAATTTCAGAAAGAACCACTTAATTTAATACTGAAAAATACGGTATCAATGACGGCTGGTGATTTAGATCAAGATGGGGACGTCGATTTGGTTATTGGTACTAATGACGGTCGCTTATATCAGCTAAAAAATACGGGTGATTTAAAAAAACCGCAATTTTTACAGGCTCATAGCCTTTATCAAAAAGGTACTAATCCAGAGCTGAAGAGTATGTTGTCTCCAACACTCGTTGATTTGGATAATGATGGTAAATTAGAACTCGTTGTAATAAGTAATGAAGGGAAAACAGTCCATTTTTCTATTGAGAAAGGTTTAGTAAACGCTGAGGAAAAAGGGCGTCACGTATTGACTCGCAGTCATACAAGCCTTCTCAATTTACCTAAGCTGAAACAGATGGAACAAGGCTACTTTATTCAATTTGTTGATTTTGATAATGATGGTGATAAAGATGCCGTCATTGATTATATCGGTAATAATCCGGGGCAGTTACCAGGGGGACTGAAGTATTTTGAAAATTACGGTAATGCGGAACAACCTTATTATGTAGCAGCTCCCCACAGTAATATTGCCAATTATTTGAGGCATCTTGATACAGATATAGGTGGTGATAATGTAACGATGCAGCATGCTTATGACCAAATTGAGTTCTATCAGTTTTTTGACTGGGACGGAGATGGTGATGATGATTTGTTCCAAAGTAATCATCAGGGTGTGATTAGTTTGAAGGAAACACAAGGTTTTTCTTTTGTCACCATTGACGAGGGGAATTCGGAAGCGAATATCATGATTAAGCTTAAAGATGATCAGCGTGCAGAGCCTCTTGAGTTTATTCAATTACAAATTGTCGAAGGTAATGTCAATCGAGCTGATTATCATACCAAAACGGGCAGTGATTTAGTTCGTATTGATATTAAAGATAATGACCAAGTAGGGTTGGTTGTGAAGCGGGAAGATGATTCAGTACTCACACTTAATGATCCAATTTTACGTATTGACGTGTCTGAGACAGAGACTGACGCTAAGCTTTATAAGGTCCATTTAGCGAGCCAGCCAAATAATGTCGTGAAAGTTAAAATTGCGACGACGGCTCCAGAGCTCGGTGGATTAGTGAGTAAGCTACCAGAAGAAGGCTTTAAAGATACAATTTCCTTTAAGTTTAATCCCGAAGGCGATAATTGGAAAACTGATCAGTTCTTTTGGGTTAAAGGTGTTGATGATTTAGTTGACGATGAATCTACTCTCTTTAGCTATTTGTTCATTACGAAGAGTGAAGATATAAATTATGATAATTTGGCAAATGCGCTGCCAGCGACAGGGATTGAGAATAATGATCACGCTGCGATAAATGTCAGTTTTTCAAGTTTACCAACAGCTGCGATAGCACCAGGTAGCATACATGCTACAGAAGGAGAAATTAACGCTGTTGAGGTTCGTCTGAATAGTAAACCTACACAGGCTGTGACAGTGTCCCTAGTGCCAGAAGATAACCAGTTAACCTTCTTTCCGCAACGACGTATTATAAAAATGGTCGATGTTGATGCTGCTAGTCGTCAGGTCAAAACTGTCATTGCTCGTAACGATAAGACATGTACTGACACACAAGGACTTTATGGAACCTTATGTTGGCAGTCAAATGGTGATTATACCTACCAGCAAGAAACAGCCGTTGAAGAGGGGCAAGCTAATGAGAATTTCTCTTATGTGATTGATAATGGTTATGGTCGTTTATCAAGTGATAGCCTCAGTATTGTATTAATAAATACTGAAGGTAAGCAGCAAAATGATCCAGTTATATTGAGTAAAAGTGGAAACCTATTCTTTAATGCTAATTCGTTGGCTGGTCAGCCAGTTGATTTAATATTTACCCCTGAAAACTGGGACTTAACCCGTACTGTTGCTGTGGCTGCTGTTGATGATGACATTGTGGAATATAATCATACTCGACAGATTGAACTGTTACTGACAGATCCTCAGCAAATGATTCTGGGCAATTATGGTCAGATTAATTGGGATAGTGACGGTCATTATCAGTATCGTTTGTCTAGGGAGCTGTCTGAGGGTGTCTATCAGGAACAACAGCTTTATTTTACCCAAATTGATAACAAACAATCTCACACATTGGATATAGCAATCGTTAGCAAAATTAATGAAAGTGGTGTTGATATAGCTGTTTATTCTTGTATAGATCGTGATAATTATAAGTCAGAACGCGATTGTTTTAAACGTCTTGATGATGCTGAAGAGCAAACGTTTACAGGCACAACTGATGGGCGACTTTCTGGTATGAGCCGTGATTTATTGGACCCGGTCTATCAAATGACAATGACGCAACCATTGTTAGTTAATATTGAAGATAATGATAAACCGATTGTGCGCGCGGGAGTGGATCTTAATGCGGGTGAAAATACTCACCCTGGTTACTTTACTTTCAGTGTACTGGAGAATGTAGGTTACCCAGGTGGTTTACCTGTTAACTATACACTTTATGGTTATAATTCTGCTGATCCTCATGGGGCAACCGCAGAATCTAAGCCACCAAAAGGCAGCGATGTATTGGCCGATCCAGGTCCCGACTTCCAAGGTTATGATACGTTAATGTCAGGTACTCTCTACATACCTAAAGATAAAAAACGGGTTAGTTTCCCCATTTTTCCGATTGATGATCTAACACCGGAAGAGTCTTTAGCTGCACGCTATGAAAAAGTTGTAGTCGTGATTAATCCGCCTGTATCTAATAAAGAGCATCCTGAATCTGCTGATCAATATCGCTTAGACTTGGCACATCCAGAGACACATAAAGCTGCTGTTCGTATTTTAGATAATGAAGATATCGGTCTGAAAATTGTCATGCCAGAAGGCGGTCTGAGTGTCGAAGAAGGGCAGTATAATGGATTTAGGGTTGGCTTAAAATCTCAACCACAGACTGACGTGAAATTAGCATTTTACTACGAGGATGTCCGTTATAAAAACCAGCGTGATCGTACCTTTATGGCTATCGAACCGATTGAATTTAGCACAAATAATTGGAATCAGTGGAAGACGGTAGATATTCACTTATTTAATAATTTGATTAGTAATGATGATGCATTAGCGCCTCGTTATAGCAATATTTATTTCACATTGCTTGATGAAAGTAATGAATGTCAGAAGGATTATGCTGACTCTTCTGTGTGTGAACCTTTTTATAATACGATGAAGGGGGCTCTGAATTTAACCAGCCCAATAGACGCTGAAGACAAAGATGCGCTCGTTATTGAAGGTGCAGTCAGTTTTTCTGGCGCTACTTTTGCTGAAGGAGAGTATGGGCAAGTTTCATTAACACCGATAAAAGGCAGTAAAGATTATTTAGGTGATTTTGTTTATCGTATTTCTGATGGGAAATTTGGTAGCTCAGATTCTCAAAAGGCAATACTCACCGCTATTTCCAAATCTCCGATTGGTAAGATCTATGATGTATTCGATTATCAGATCGCACTAAATAAAAATGATACGCTCATTCAAAAATTAGCGGTTGAGATTAGTGCCGTAAATCAAGCAATTCTTACTTCAGTCCCACCATCGGGGGAAAAAATAGCTTTCCCTGATGGGGATAATGGTACATTAGTATTTGATTTAGCTAATAATAGTTATACATATACATTGAACACGAATAGTAGTGAGTATACTCAATCACATTGGACTTTTTCAGACTCATTTGTTTACAGTCTGAACAATGAAAATGTTGAAGGTGACGTAAGTGATAACTTCGCATTTAATATTGATTTAACTAAGTATACGGATATGTCTGAAGGGAAAATATTATCTGCACAGGTGAATGGCTATAGTCCTGGGGTTTGTGATAGTGAAAATAATTTAACTGTTTGTATTGATAGTAATGGGGCTCCATATATCACAGGACAAATAATATCTGCTGCCTTAGATACAGGTTCAGAACTAGAGGGCAATATTCGAGCGAACGTAAGCCAGTATGGGCGAACATATGCGCTACCTAAAGTAACAAATATGTCATTGCGTGATAAGGATGATAATGATCTCTGGGTTGGAAAAGGATTACTCACGACAAATCCATTATTTACAGCAAATCCACTTAATTCAGTGGCAAGTTTAATTGCTGTGAATAATGAGATTAATTTAGCTGGTCAGTATGGCGAATTAATACTGGGTAAAGATGCGACTTATATTTACAAGCTTGATGAAACCCTAATTAAGGCTGGGCTTGATAATATTGATGAGCGTACAGTGACTGAGCGCTTTAAGTATATACTCAATAATCATTCTGATCATCTACTGGCACTGACTGTCACTTATAAGCAGTCTGGTGGTGCTAGTCTGGCGCAAGTGCAGGCTGATAGTGAGCTGTTATCTTCTGTTGAAGGTAAAAAACTGCAGTTCAGTGGTAAACTTTTGGATAAAGACAGCCCCATTAAACTCGTCCGAGCCGGACTGGTAACCAGTAGTGTTTATTTACAAGAAGCAGCGTTAGACCCTATCGAAATTGCGCAAGGAATCTCGGAAGTTTTAGGATTCCTTCAGGCGCGTTTGTATGATACTAGTGTCCCTTTACTTGGTCGATTAGGTGGTGGCCCAACAGGACTTACATCTGGTGATGCTAGCCATGCGAATATACCGAGCTTTTCTGAAAGAATTGAAGATATTGTCGTGAGTGAATTACTTAAACAACCGCACCTAACGACGACAGAAATACAAAGAATATTCACAAAAGCATTACAAGCTACCTTTGGTTATTATCATTGGCCTGTGCAAATTTTAAAGTTTGATAATGAAAAACTAATGCTAAAAGTTTCCTTTACTGCCGGATTAAGTGCTCAGACAGATGAATTTGTGACAGACTGGGGAATGCCAGGAATGGGACACTTTACTGGAGCAGCAAGAGGTACATTTAAATTTACCTCGGATCTGGTGTTTGGTATTAAGTTTGACCGTAAGAAAAAAGATACAGGTTATCAGAAATCAGTAAGACCTAGCATATTTATTGTCACAGACAGTGCTGCGCTAGATAGATTGCTTGGAAGCCCGGTATCTAAACCTGTTGAGCTTTATTCACTACAAACTTGGGAAGGAATATCGATTGCCCCTAATGGTATTGTTTTTATTACTCAACAGGGAAATATACCCGATATGGATAGTAAACCTGCAGAACCTAAGAACATGTTAGCTATTAATGCTGACCTGAAGAAGAGGAATGTTAAGGTTTATTGGCAATGGAAAAGGGTTAATCCAAGACACAGCGATCCTTATCAAGATAAACCTATATATGATTTTAGTGTTATAGAGGGCATAGTAAAAACATTATTGAGTGAGGAAGATGTGATATACGGTAAAGATAGTCATGATGCTCCCTTTATTGAAATATCACTCAAGCAACCTGAGTCAATAGGACCGAATAAGAATGTACCTATTATTATTAGTCATGAAGTGGATCCTGATCATAATCTTAATAAGGCTTCGACTAATCAGGAAAGGCAAAATATTGTAGCGGTATTGAACTATTTGTCGACGCTTAAGGACGGATTGAAGTTTAAAAACCGGTCCATTAAAGCGACCGATTTTAACGATAAGAACAACAATAGAGGCTCTCAAGCACTGAATTTTAATTTTGATATTAATGTTTTTGAGAGCATTGACTCAACATTACTTGGACCAAGGAATAGTACATTTACAGCGGATATTATAGTTAGTGAGATAAAACCTGCAGTAGAACTCAAGACTGATAGAACCTTAGTTATGCTTTCAACTACGCATAAAGACCCAAGTGTCATTTTGAAAACAAGTTGTGAAAAAACAGCTGATAATCGCTGTAAACCTGAAAAATTAAACATTAAAGCACCTTGGTTAAATGCACTGAAAGATTCGGTTAAATCAGTACCAAGTGATATGAATGTATTTAAGAAAAAATCGGTTTGGTCTGAAACGTTAAAACTTGAGGATGGTGATCTGAAAGTGATAGGTACCTTAAAGAAAAAAGGTAATGACTATCATATTGAATGGACATGGGAATTTTCATCACTTTCGGTTGAAAATGTAGCTTTTAATGGTAAAGATAAATTAAAAGACATTGATAATATTCAATTAAAAGGTGCAGATGACATACCGTGGAAAACTGTTCAATACACGCTTTCTAAGTATAAAATGATGTTTTTGAAATCAGAAAATACAGATACGCCTAAAGTTGACACGGTAAGTAAATTGTCTCTTAGCTTATCTTCAGCCCTTGACTTTAGTGGTGATATGCAATTATTTGTTGCGAGTGCAAGTATTAGTCAGGCTCCAATGCAACCGGCAAATGTGAGTGATACGGCGCAGACATCCCCAGCTAAAGTATTTAAAACACTTGTTGGCAACTATGATGACCGTGATAAAGTTATAGAATTTACGGAGGCGAATAGAAACGAAAATCTAGAGGCATATATTGTTGGTCAATATGGGATCTTATCTCTAACTGAGCAGGGTTATTATAATTATTACTTAAAACGTGATGTTTCTGAATCTAGTTATATTTTAAATTGCCTTGATTGGGAAACTAATCCGCCAGCAACAGCGCAAGAGTCAACGGATAAAATATTATGTAAAGATTTGTTGAATAGTGAATTCATCTCAATGACGGAGGAAGAAGAGGAAGAAGATCAGTATAAATATAAAATTAAAGCCCTGTTTAAAGGATATAAAATTTATTGTACGGACGAAGACAAAGTAAGTGAAGGGCAAGATTGTAAAGTACATAGTCCTAATATTTTGATGACGAAAACCACAAAAGGTGATCTTAAACTTAAAGGTGTCGCGTCATTAGAAAATGCAATTGATATTATGGGAGAGGGCATACCGAACTGGGAAACCTCGTCAAATTTGTCAAATAAATCAACATTGAATGAATTTTATAATCGTATTATCGCTAGGTCGTCTGAAGAAACGACTTATGGCATAACTCAACTCCAAGATGACTTTTTTATTTCGACTAAAAGTAATCTTGGTTTCCGTAAATTGAGCTTAATGATTAGGGACCAAAATATACTTAAGGTCAGTTTTGATAATCAGTCTGAAATTACATATTCAGGTGACTTTCATGATAATAGTTGGACCGGTGATAATTTATCCACTTTTGACTCTAATATCAAAGATATCGTAAAAGCGAGTAAGGGATTGATTCAACCGATGGCAAAAGCAAACTTATTTGCTGAGTTAGCGCTTAAAAGTACCAATGGGATACTTTATTGGACTGAACTTCGTAAGGAAAAACAAGGTGTAGTCAAATTCACACTGGGTGGTGATGCGGCGCTCTATGCGCAAATAGATACTGCAATAGGTAATAATGGTGGTGATGTAGTTGGCGGTAATGTTGATTTTCCTTTACCTTCGGTTGTTGCTAATTTAGGACTAACAGCACGTTATTCTGGAACGGATCTATTTTCTAATGTATCGAGCCGAGGTGGTGAATTTATCTTTGGAATTTATAATCTAGGTCTTGATCTTGGTTCTTTATTGTCGGATCAATTAGTGGAACCACTCTCGCATGTGGCGACTGAAATGGCTCCAATACGACCGATTGCGAACGCGTTAACGGCAGATATGAAGTTGTTTTCAAAGCTTAGCCTTCAACATGTATTTGATTCAAATAATGATGGTAAGGTAACAGTACTGGAAATACCTACGCCATTTTTGAAATCTCAGGGTTCTGCCAAAGCAAAGAAATATGCGAATATGCTTAAGAATGCGAATCGTTTTCTTGAGTTTACAGCGGATATTTTTCAGCTGATTGAAATTGCAGCTGACTTAGGTGAAGAATTATCTGGAGCAAAATCCTTAGAAGAAAGGATCATATCATTAGATGGTTTCTTGGTATCGCCTCAAGATATTCGTGTTACCCCTCATCGTGACACATCAAGTTTACCTGGTATTGATACATCTTTGGTTCCTTATGTTAATCAGCAAGGACATATTATTCTTGGTAGTGATAAAAACTTTGAGTTTACTAAAACTGCAACGGGTAAAGTTGGACCAAGTAAAGTTAAGCAAAGTTCACCTGAGCGTCCAGAACCTCCACGAGCTAATATAAAACCAAATAAAAACAAGAGTAAAGTGAAAGGGCGCTTTAACGAATTACGTAGTCGCGGCATTATTTCATTCCCAATTTTAAGTTCACCGTTGGACATACTTAAATTTATATTTGGTGATCCTGCAGAATTAATTTTAATTGATGTGCCTGATGTGGATCTTAGTTTTGAAATTGATCGGAAGTTCCGTCCTACCCCTATTCCTATCTTTGTTGGATATATTGGCGGTAGTATGCAAATAGCGACGGACATTAAAGTCGGTGTAGATACTGGAGGCTTATTACAAAGCATTTGTGGAAGTAATACTCCAGAACGAATTTGGGATTGCCAAGGAGAGCTGTCGGATGGTGATCGGTCATTACGTTTATTAAATAGTATTTATATTAAGGATTGGTCTGAGCAAAGTTATTATGCTGGTGGTGACGATAGTACCGATCAAGATTGGTGGGGTGGCTACGAACGGGAATTATCAGATAAAAATGTGTGGGACAAATATGAACTTGCAGGAGATGCAAAGGTTTATCTTGGTGCAGGTCTCGATCTCATTGTATTTGGTTCCTTCTTCCAAGGAGGACCTGGTCTAGCTGGCGGTGTTGATTTGGTGGATATTTGTGAAGTAACAACACCAAATGCTTGTGAACCACTTAAAAATGGTAAATTTACCGCTGGTGGTCAGTATGATGGTAAATTACGTGCTTATGATCTCGCTATGCAGTTGATAACAGATCCTAAGGATGCATTTGAGCTTGGTTTTACTTTATATGTTGAACTTAAAGCGTATGTTGAAGCCTTGAAAATAAGAATGTGGGAAGAGACGTTAGGTATTTTCCGACTTTATGATTTTACTCTTGAGGGTGTCAAATGGGCTGGTAATTCGGCTGTGATGGAGCAGGCTAGTATTGTCGGCGGTACAGTATTTTTTGATGCAAATGGTAATGATTTGTGGGATACCAATGAACCGATTGGTTTTACTGATAGTAAGGGACGTTCAACGTTCAACATTCCTTATCAGTATTTTGATAAGAATGCCGATGGTTTGATTGATGAACGAGATGGTTTGATTAAACTTATTAATGGTGTTGACACTAGAACCAGTAAGGCACAGCTAGTCATGCTCACAACAGTTCCTCAATCGAGTGTTATCACGCCGCTGACTACATTGATGACGCAACATATGGCGAAAGGATTAAGTTTAGATGAGGCTCATGAACGTGTTATTAATGAGTTCTCGCTACCGGAAGATCTTAATCTCATGGACTATAATACGGCTGGAAATGGTATGCGGAGTAGCCATTTACTAACGAACCAAGTTATTGCTGCACAGCAAAATGCATTGAATGTGTTGCAACAGCGTATGCATTAATAATGCTTTTTTAAATGGCTCAATGATACCTTGAGCCATTACTCTTCACGCAGGGCAAGTTGAATCTATTGGATAGACTTAATTGAGAGTGTTACGTTCAGAAATAAAGCACATGGTTTTAATGAACTGTAATTTCCGGTAACGTTTGAAAGTAATATCTCTAGCTTGGATAGAGTTTATAAATGAGGCGGCTTAATTTGATAGAAGGAATCTTTGGTGCATCTTGAAGTAGATTAGGTATAACTGCCCACCCTTAATATAATAGAAGATAGGCAGTTTATAGATTCAGGAATAGGGCTCATAAGTATCACTCTATTCGCTATGCTGGTGTTTAATTATTTACAATGGCGAATAAATAATTAATCCCAGCCATTATTTTTCTTTCGACGGAAGCGGATTGATGGGATTATTAACCCAGCAATTAAGCCTGCCGCAAGAATTAATGCACCTAAAATGATGAAACGATGTTGCGCATCTTCTTCTTTGGTATCTAGGCGTGCTGATAATTGCTCATTCTCTTCACGTAAACGTACTGCTTCTGCCGTTAACGCGGTATTTTCAGCTGTTAATGACGCAATATTGTTCGCTTGTGTTGCAATATCAGCTTCTTTACTGATGAGCTCGTCACGGTTAGCATTTGTTAACTCTGCCATTGCCGCCGAGTTTTTATTGCTGATTTTTGCCAACGCTTCTTTGGTTTTTTCAAGCTCAGCTTGTAGTTTTGGTGTACGTACTTTTAAACTTACTTGGCGAGAAAGTGATTTAGCGTTAATCCAAGCTGTTTTGTTTTTGCTGGTGGTGATCTGCGCAAAATTAGCGTTTGGATTAGTTTGCAGGTAGGTTACAGCTTCACCGGCTTTTATCGTACCAATAATACGATACTGAGTGCCTGGACCTGAGTGCATAAATATAGACACGTCATCACTAATATAACGTGTTTCTTTTGCAACACTCGATAAGCTAATGAGTGTTAACAATGATGCTAAAATGAGTTGTTTAATCTTCACAAGTTGTCCCGTAGACGAAATATTCTGATAGGCATAATAAATATAAAATCGAACTTCGACAAGCCTCAGATGATGTTTTCCCACCATAAAATCGAAATTTAGTGGATTCAAAAAAAAGGCCATCAAAAAATTGATGGCCTTTTTAAATTCTATAATCAATTACAGGACAAAGATAGCCTCTAAGAGCTTGTAGAAGATAATAGCGAGTACGGCACCTGCAGGTAATGTGACAACCCAGGATACAACGATCGTTCTAACGACGTTGAGATTCAGTGCTGCAATACCACGTGCCATACCTACACCTAAAACAGCCCCTACGAGCGTTTGCGTTGTAGAAATAGGTAAACCTGAACCTGAGGCAATAACTACCGTTGTCGCTGTTGCTAGCTGCGCTGCAAAGCCACGGCTTGGTGTTAATTCTGTAATGCCGGTACCGATAGTAGACATCACCTTATGGCCCATTGTTGCTAGGCCAACCACGATGCCAAAACCACCGAGTGGTAAAATCCACCACGCTAGCGCTGCTTTTTCGGCAATTTCGCCACCATTTTGCACAATTGATACAACTGCTGCTAATGGACCAATCGCATTGGCTACATCGTTAGAACCGTGCGCAAAGGCCATTGCACAAGCAGTAATGATCATTAAGATACCAAACACTTTCTCTACATTTGAGAAATGCATGTCTTTGTCATTGCTTGGGCTGTAGTTTTGTTTACTGATGTAAATGGCACCTGCAATAGCAACCAGTAGACTGACTACTGACGAAGCAACTAAAGCTTCAGTTGTCGTTAAATGTAAACCTACATGTTTTAGGCCTTTTTTAATTGTAACCATTGCAATAACAAATGTTGTTAAAGCCATGTAGAAAGGCACGTAACGTTTAGCATTAGCAAGCGGATCTTTGGTATCAAATATGAGCTTTTGAATACTCATAAAGGTGACGTAAGCGATGAGTCCTGAGAGTATTGGTGTTATAATCCAACTACCTACGATACCACCTGCTTTATCCCACTGTACGGCTTCTGGACCGACACTGACAACCGCAAAACCGATGATAGCACCAATAATTGAATGTGTTGTTGATACCGGCCAGCCAAAGACTGATGCGATCATTAACCAAGTACCAGCAGCGAGTAGTGCTGCGATCATACCAAACGCTAATGCATCAGGACGGCCTTGTTCTTTGAATACTGCAAGGTCAACAATACCTTTACGAACTGTATCGGTAACTTCACCACCGGCTAAATAAGCCCCGGCAAACTCAAAGATAATCGCGATAAAGATCGCTTGTTTTACGGTCAGTGATTTGGTACCTACAGAGGTCCCCATCGCATTTGCTACGTCATTGGCACCAATACCCCATGCCATATAAAGGCCGAAGACAGCCGCCATAAACAGTAGGTAAGGACCGTATGCTTGAATGATTTCCATTATTTATATACCTATAGTGATCTTAATTACGCGCTAGCATTAGTTCGAGACGTGCGCCAACAGTTTCAGCTTGGTCCGCTAATCCGCCAACCCATTCTAAGATTTTGTAAAGGAACATAACATCAATTGGATTGTAGTTATTTTCAATTTCACGCAGTTTTTGACGAAGTACGATTTGCATTGAGTCAGTATCGTCTTCGATACAATCGAGTTCGTTGATCATGTTTTCAACAAGATCGACTTCGCGGCCTTTAAAGCCTGTTTCTAGTAACTCATCGAGTTCATTAATGGCTTTTTTAGCCTGCGCGGTTGCATCAATGCAACGTTTTAGGTACAGCGTGAAATCATCAGCGATCTCTACTGGTAATTGTAGGTTTCTACCCATGACACGACCGGCGATATCTTTCGCCCGATTGGCGATTTTATCTTGCTGAGTCAGTAGGTCTAGCATATCGGTACGATCGACAGGCATAAAGATACCACGTGGTAGCTTTAAGCGGATTTCACGTTTCAATATGTCAGCATCTCTTTCACATTGTGAGATTTGCTGGCGGATAGTTTCCGCTTTATTCCAATCTTGTTGCGTAGTCGCAGCAAAAAATGGCACAAGTAATTCACAAGTCTCATGCACTTTCGTGATGTGTTCTTGTAACGGGGTAATCGGAGACTTAGCAAAAAGTCCTAAAATTGTATTTACTGGCATAGCCATAATCCATGTATGTGACAATAAGATGACACTTTTGAAGATGTCGGGAATGTTAAACCACTCTCACGAGTTTGCAATATAAAAATTGCCTTATTAGTGATTGAATGAGACCAAAATCAATATATTTTTGTTTTTACGGGAAATCTTATTCGCAAATTAAAGATTTAACCTTAGACAGGTTTTAAAATAATTGGTAAATTTTATACTTTAAAGTGTTAGATATTCTGTTGTATCTGACATTATTTTTATCGTTTATGAGTCTAGCGAGGCCGGATGAGTACGGAAGTTGAAATAAAATTTGTTGCTAAACCACAGGTTAAATCGCAATTAGCCGTGTTATTAGCGGATTATGTGATAATCGAGCAGGCTGTTAAGCCTTTATCTAATACTTATTTTGATACCACGACATCCCAATTTCGTCAGTTTGATTTTGGTTTGCGCACACGTAAAAGTTTAAATTTGTCTGAGCAAACCATTAAGACCGCAGGTATTGTCCGTGGTGGATTACATCAGCGTCCAGAATATAATTTACCATTACAAGGCGATTTTCCGACCTTGCTTGATTTCCCGGCTGAAATTTGGCCAAAAAATACCGATGTTGCCCAGTTACAAATGGATCTTGTGGATTTATTTACCACTGATTTCGAACGTACTATGTGGCATGCTAAATTGCCAAATGGGGCGGAAATAGAAGTGGTTTTCGATCAGGGTATGGCACGCAGTGGCGAACAAAGCTATCCGATTTGTGAAATTGAATTGGAATTAGTATGTGGCGATATTACCGATTTATTTACGTTAGCGCAGAAGATCACGCAATTGGGTAATGTACGTTTGGGTAATGTGAGTAAAGCTAAACGTGGTTATCAACTAGCAGGTTTATATACCCCTAGAATTAAACCGTTGGCGCTAAAAATGCCAGAATTAGAAACTGAAAACTTAAGGGATATATTTTTAACGACATTAACTCAAAGTTATGCGCATTGGCAACACCATGAGCAGCAGTATTTAGAAACCCAAGATATTAATGCCTTGGTTGAAGTTGTGTCAGCGATAGCGCTGATCCAGCAAACGCTACTCAGCTATGTGAATATACTGCCTGAAATCGCGCTAAAGCAAACGGAATTGACTTGGTTACAACAAGAGTTGTCAGCGGTAGATAGTGCGTCACAATTAAAGCAAGCGATGACCAATAATAGACAGTTTATTCGTAAGTTTCCTGAGTATAAACGCATAACCAAAGAATTACAGGCATTACAACATAGTTATATTAATTTTACGGACATTGAAACGTTATTTAATACACCAAGATATGCCAGTATTATGCTGTCTATTAGCCAACTACTGAGCCAAGGCTTAAGCAGTGTAAAACTTGATAGTGCCAATGTACTTTCGTTTGCTAATACGCATTTACAAGCCAGTTGGCAGAGCGTACTTGACTCGTCATTGTCAGCGCCACAACTCGATGCTGATACGTACTTAGTATTACATGCCAAATTAAAGCAAAATTTATTGATAGGGCATTGTTTTAGCCACCATTATTCAACAGATAAGCGTGATAAATTCCGTTTACCTTGGCAGGATATATTACAGGGTATTGATGATTTAGCGGTATTGCAGGTACTCATGGGTGTTGCAAAACAACAGCCAGAAGCAATTGCTAAACAAATCGAAAAGGTATTAGTGCGTAAACAACGTTCGTTATTGGATGCATTAGAGCAAACTCGCCATCAAGCATTAACGATGCGGCCGTATTGGTTGGAAGGATAAAAATATACAATCAGTGGCTGCGGATGTCACTGATTGTTACTCATTTCTTCTCTATAAAACGTGCTATTAATTTGAAAATCTGACAAGATCTTCAATGACTAATTTCTTAATTTCTAACTGTTGCTCTGGTTGTAGTCCATATTTTTCAGCCAGCTCAATATAGTCTTGGTTATTTAAAGATACGGTTAAACGAGGCCTTTTTGGTCGTTTATTAATAGTTAAACCGAGAATATCCCGGATCTGTTCTGACGGGCTTAAATTATTATCTAATGCTGCTTTCCGGATCTTGTATTGGATTTTTTCATCCATATCGAATGCGACTTGCACTGCTTTCATCGCTTTTTGTGATGATTGCCATCTTTCCGGTAATTCACGTGATTTAACCATCTTCAATCTGCCTTGTACTGTGTTTATGCTATTGGCCAGTATCCTGTAATACTGTCATTACCAAGCTGTACGGTCAAGTACACGTCAGTATCGCCGTTATTAAGTACCATTATATCGATTAACTTACTTTCTTTGGCATCATGTAAATGATAAAACTCAAATTGCTGACCTGGGTTTTCATCGGCGTATTTTGAAGGTGCTGCTGTTCTGAAGTCTGTTCTATGGTGATAACCAACGGTGGCGATATCTTGCTGGTAATAATGGTCAGCATGCCAGTCTCCTAACGATACCGGTTGTTCAGTACTTAACTCGGTAAAACCTTCTTCGAATACGTCACTAAATAATTCTAAATCAAATAATTGTGAGACGTCTTCGCGAGTAAGCTCAAGGCTTAACTGGAAATTGTTCTGGTCGTGGCCAGGTAATGATAACCAAACATAGGTTTGTTGCTCGCCTTGCAGCTTAAAGCGCGGGTAATGTTGGTGCTCAAATTCAAGAGTCTCAACAGCTATGACTTCAAATTTTTGTCGGCGTACTTCAGTCGGTAGAGTAAAGCTGTCACTAAACTCGATGATATCACCAATAATTAACTTACTGACGTGGTTGAGCTCCCGGGTTGGGGTTTCGGGTGCGGACTTTTTAAATAAATTTTTGAAGAAACTCATCATGGCTCCTAGGCATAGCAGAATGACAAATAGGAACAGCACGTGTTGCCACAATGACTGCTCCTATTGGGGAATAACTCACTAATTGATTAGTCGTTAAATTTAGCTATTTTGCTTGGCTTTTAAACGCTCTAATACCGAGTTCGCGTTACTTTGCTGTTGGCCAATGCCCGCTTCCGCAAGTTTTGCTTTTAATGATTGGTCGCTGCCTTCAGCTTGTAGTTCATCAGCTGCAAGCATACGATCATCAAAGTCTTGCTGTTTTTGTTTAATACGTTCTAATGAATCTTTCGCACTGAGTAGTTTTGAATTACTTGCGCTAAAATTGTCAGTGATAGCTGATGTTGCTTTTTGCACGCTATCAGTGGTCTTCACCATTGTTAATTGACGTTGATGCTCTGCCAATTGACGCTCACTTTTCTTGACTAAATCTTTTAGTTTTGCAGCGCTGCTCGTGAAACTATCTAAATTTTGCTGTTGTTCGATAACTTGTTGCTCTAGCTGGGCAATTTTTTCAGCTACTTCTAATGCTAGGGCTTCGTTTCCGGCATTTAATGCTTGTACAGCATAACCTTCGTGTTCAGTTAGGTTGGCTTTTACACGCTCCAATTCACGGCCTGATTGCATCTGTTTTGCCATTACATCCGTTAAATTACGTTTAGCATTGGTTAAATGGGTTTGGGCGTCACGAATTTCTTGTTCAAAGATACGCATTGAGTTTGCATCAACAATACCTTCACCTACTTCACGGGCGCCACCACGGATCGCGGTCATAATTTTCTTAAAAATGCTCATAAACTTCTCCTTAGAAGTAGGGGTTAAACTAAATAATCTGATAATTCAGTAATAACTTCGAGACTGTTATCACTTAATACAACTAATTCATGTTCTACATCAGCAATGGTTGATTGCACTGATAATGCGCCGTATACCACGTACATGTTATCGATTTTAGCGAATGATGACAGTGGCATCGGAATGTTAAGTTCTAACATCGCTTCTAGCATTTCGACACGTTTTTCTGTTTTAACTTCGTTTTCGCCCCAGAGATAAGCAATACAAAGAATTTGCTCATCAGTGACAGAAACAAAAATTGGAATTTCTTCACGGCCTTCAACGTCGACACGCAGTACATCAACATCACCGGAAATTGGTGTACAGTCAAATTTATAGCCTGTGTCAGACTTGTCGCCAAGAGCATTCAGATAATTTGCAATTTTATGTATGTTCATCTTGTTCCTTTTTGACATATTATGTCTAAGTGAGGTTAACTTTAAGCCTCGAGACATAATATGTCAAGGGCATAGAACTTATTTATTGTATTTTATATATTATCGTTATCTTATTTTGTCCGATAAATGACCGTAAAGTTCATTGTCTATAATGACTTAGTTACGTTATAGGACTGAGTGTATTTATTATCATAAATAATCTAAAAACACACAGTATTTACAGCCAGCTCGAGATTAAATTAATAACGCTGTGAGGATGAAGGCAATAGAGAGGTTGATTGCCATGTCCATTGTCGCGACACCTATGTTATTTTGTAGGTCAACTTCTTTATTAATATCCACGCCATTAAGAATTAATTTTTTAGCGATGATAGCGAGAATAGTAAAAGCCGTTAGCATGACTAAGCTAAACACCATCCAAGAACCTAAGGTGGTCATGAGATTGGCTGTATCGTAATAAATGTAGTTACTGGCTATCGTCACTGCTATCGCGACACCAATCAAGTAACCCCCGTGGCGCACAGC
This sequence comes from Moritella viscosa, assembly GCF_900120065.1. Classification (NCBI taxonomy): domain Bacteria; kingdom Pseudomonadati; phylum Pseudomonadota; class Gammaproteobacteria; order Alteromonadales; family Moritellaceae; genus Moritella; species Moritella viscosa. Next base: position 88,453 of record NZ_FPLG01000087.1, on the reverse strand, counting down.
AACGGCAATATTATTATCGGTAAAGGCTTGCTGCATGGTAGTACCAAGATTACCGCGTGAATAACGGTATTCACGATAGCGGGTCATGACTAACATTAATGTTTGGGAGATCAAAAAACCACTAAATATAGCGATAAAGGTGATAACTTCTAACCCTTCTGCCCAAACTAATGTTGAACGAATTATGATAGCTGTTGCAATTGAAGCGCAGGCATCTACAATCGCCACCGCAACATTACGTTGCGCTATTTCAGTATTTTTATCGAGTAGATTGAGCGATACATGATCATGGATCCAACGACCCAGTTTAATTAACACAAGTCCTGCTAAGCCGTACAGGCTTATACCTAAAATTTCGATTGACAGTGTTGCGGCTTTTTCACCTGTTATCGCCCCAGAAAGTACAATTCCTAAGCCAAAGATAGCCCCGGCCAAACTAATACCAAAGGCAAAGTTATCCCGTTTGGCTAATTCATCGGTGGTATCTATATTATCGACGGCGCCAGTAAAAAATCGCATTGCAGAGAGTAAGGCGAGGGCGATGATGAGGTCGGCGATTAAAAAAAATAACAGTTCAGACGATAAGAGCGTTTCAAAAACAGACATTAAAGGTGGCCTTATTTTGCGATTTTAGCTGCCATAAACTCCCTACTAATGGTAAGTTTACTGGGGTAATTAATATCGGTAAGTAATAGCATGTAAGGCTGGGTGTGTCTATATGTGCATGCTTGATATAAATCGTTTAATTAATTGGATCACAAGTCTTAATTATATGGATGTCATTTATGAGTACTGAATGTCAAATTGTAGGTGTATTAGCTGATACGGGTGGTATTTATTGGCAACGTTGGTGCGAGCGAAACGCGAGCGACTTAGCCCTGTTGACAGCAGTACAAATTAGCCAGAGCCAACGGATATTTTCGTTAAGTGATTTTATTGCGGAAAGTTGTATTAATAATACCGATCTATTACGTGATATTTGGCAATCAGGCTTACTCGCTCAAGCATCACGTACTACGCTGGTGGAATCGCAGTTAGCGAGTCAACTTGCTGCTTGTGATTCAGAACCTGCATTGCTGCGTACTATTCGCCAATTTCGCCGTTTTCATATGTGTATTATCGCGTGGCGAGAGTTATTACAAGATGCAACGCTAAGTGAAAGTTTAACCCATACCTCCCACCTTGCTGACTGTTTAATTGAAGGCGCTCTAGAGTGGTTATATCAACTGCAATGTAAAGAGCAAGGAACCCCGGTTAATCACGACGGCGCTAAGCAGCAACTAGTAATCTTAGCCATGGGGAAATTGGGTGGTGGTGAACTCAATTTTTCATCCGATATAGATCTTATTTTTACGTATCCAGAAACCGGTGAAACCGTTGGTGCGGGACGTACTGTTGTGAATCAGAAATTCTTCCAACGTTTAGGTCAGCGGCTAATTGCGGCTTTACACCAAGTCACCGCAGATGGTTTTGCTTACCGCGTTGATATGCGTTTGCGTCCGTTTGGTGATTCAGGTCCATTAGTCATGAGTTTTAATGCGTTTGAAGAATACTACCAAAACCAAGGTCGAGATTGGGAACGCTATGCCATGGTAAAAGCTCGTGCTTTGGGTGGTAATGCTGAAACCAGAGTTGAACTGGAAAAAATACTTCGTCCGTTTATCTATCGCCGTTATGTGGATTTTAGTGCCATTGATGCGCTGCGTAATATGAAAGCCATGATTAAGGCAGAAGTGCGTCGTAAAGGATTAAAAGATAATATTAAGTTGGGTAGTGGTGGTATACGTGAAGTGGAGTTTGTGGCGCAAACGTTCCAACTTATTCGCGGAGGTCGTGAACCGGTACTACAAATAAAATCATTGTTAGCGACGCTTAAAGTCTTGCAGTCACTGGGAGAAATATCAGCAGAAAGCTATACCGTACTCACCGAAAGTTATTGTTATTTACGCCAAGTTGAGAATATTCTGCAACAAATTAATGATGCGCAAACCCAAACTTTACCGCAATCAGAATTGGATCGTAGCCGCTTAATTAGCGTGTTAGGTTATGCTGACTGGAATAGCTTTTATGTTTATATCAATCAAGTGATGGCGAATATTCATTCCGAATTCAGTCTGGTGATTGGTGGTGATGACGATGATAATGAAGAATCACAACCTGCGTTAGATTTATGGCATTTAGAACTATCAACAGATGAAGCAATAACTTTGCTTGCAGAATATGGTCTGGCGGAACAAGATGCGCAAAACTTTGTTCGAGATTTAAATCATTTTAAGACTGACTACGAACGTAAAACAGTAGGGCCTAGGGGTCGACAAACGATTGAAAAATTATTACCTAAATTGCTATTTTCGATCTTAAAATCGGATGATCCTGTTGCGTTATTACCGCGTATTATTGCCTTGTTATGTAAAATTTTAAATCGTACTGCTTATTTAGAATTGTTAGCCGAGAATGACTTAGCGTTAACACAGTTACTACGTTTGTGTGGGGCAAGTTCGATGGTGGCGAAACAGCTGTCGAGTCACCCCATTTTATTAGACGAGTTATTAGTGCCGTCACACTTATATCACCCAACGCCATTGCATGAATATCGTAGTGAGTTGCGCCAATTTATGCTGCGAATTCCGGAAGACGATCACGAACAGCAATTAGAAGCGCTACGCCAATATAAACAGACTCAATTATTACGTATTGCGGCTGCGGATATCGGTGGTGAGTTAGCGTTAATGAAGGTGAGTGACCATTTAACATGGTTGGCGGAGGCTGTGATTGATAATGTGGTCAATCTAGCTTGGCAACAATTAGAAGAGAAGCATGGCGTTCCTCACAATGTGGTTGAAACGGGTGAAAAAGGGTTTGCTGTTGTCGCCTATGGTAAGCTTGGTGGTATCGAATTAGGTTATGGTTCGGATTTAGATCTGGTGTTTATCCATAATTGTGAAGCCGCAGGCGTGACCAACGGAGCCAAAGTGATCGATAGCCGTCAATTTTATTTGCGCTTAGCGCAACGGATTATTCATATCTTTAGTACCCGTACTAGTACTGGTATTTTGTATGAAGTTGATATGCGTTTACGCCCATCGGGTAGCTCTGGTGTACTTGCTTGTCCGGTATCTCGATTTTTGGATTATCAATGTAAAGAAGCGTGGACCTGGGAGCACCAATCATTAGTGCGTACCCGTATCGTCTATGGCGATAAGCTGATTCAAAGTCGTTTCACTGAGGTTAAACGTAGTATTATAGCCAAACCGCGTGATACTACAGAACTGAAAAAGCAAGTGGTCGAAATGCGTTTGAAAATGCGAGAGCATTTGTTAAAAGCCAATGCTGACCAGTTTGATATAAAGCAGTCAGAAGGCGGCATCACAGATATCGAATTCATGATGCAGTATATTGTATTGAATCATGCTGCGCAGATGCCTAAGATCCAGTTGTGGCCTGATAATGTCCGTATTATTAGCCGTTGTGTGGCAGAAGGGTTAATGACTGAGGAGTTAGGCGCGAGCTTAACATCGAGCTATTGCCAAATGCGTGATGAAATCCATCGGCTTAATTTATTAGGCAAGAAGGGAGTTGTTGCGAATAGTGAATTTGTTGCACAACGTAAAGTTGTTATTGATTACTGGCAACAGTTGTTTGCACTGTAGTTAAATAAAAATCCTATTGATGCCCACATTACAGTGTTTTATCAATAGGACTTTATTTTGTTATGTAACCGATTACTTATACAAGCTCGGTTCACCTTCCGGACGCGTTTTAAAGCGGCGATGTAACCACATGTATTGTGGCACTTGTTCTAAAATAGATTTTTCGCATTCTTTATTACAGATAGTGGCATCTTTAACTTCGTCGCCCGTTGGGAAGTTCTCCAATGGTGCGCGAATGGTTAACTTATAACGACCATCTGGAAAGCGACAAGAAGACGCAGGGTAGGTTTTTGTATTATTCCCCGAGGCGAAAAGCGTGGTGCCAGTAATAGTACAGGCTTTTTCAACCGCAAAAAATGGTACAAATACGCTTCGACGAGGACCATAATCATGATCCGGTGCATACCATAATGGCTCACCTTCATCGAGTACGCGTAACATGCCTTTGATATCGCGGCGGTCAAGTAATCCTTTATTTGAAAGTGTGCGACCACGGCATTGTAAGTATTCCATTAATGGGTTTTTATTTGGGCGATAGATAGCATGGGCCGGTCGTAATAAACCAAAAATACGTGCCGACATTTCCAGCGATAAAAAGTGACCCCCTAGTATTAGCATACCATTACCGTCAGCTTTTGCTTGGTCGATATGCTCCTGACCTTCGATCACCATATTCTGCTTAATGCGCCAATCTGGCCAGAACCAGGCATTAGCAGTATCAACAACCGCTAAACCGGTATATTCGAAATTTTCTTTTGCGAGTGCTTTAATTTCGCTGTCAGATTTTTCTGGAAAACTTAAAGCCAGATTTTTTTGTGCTGTTTTTAAACGGCCGGGTAATATTTTAGAGACCAAGCGGCCTAAAGCCCGACCAAATACGCTTTGCGCTGTATTCGGTAGCAAAGAGATAAACCATAATAAAGTTGCCGCGAACAACAACGACCAGTTTTTAGGGTGTAAAAAACTGAGTTTAAATTTCGTGTTTTCTTTGGTAACCATCGGCTTGGTGGTTTTACTTTTATCTGTCATGAAAAATTCTCATTAATACGAGTTAACTCTATTTGCATTTATAAGTGATTGATAATTACATGTTAATAGATGCATGTTGAGCTGGTATATGCGATTTCAGATACAAAAAAGACGACACTGGTGGTCGCCTTATCGTTCTGTATTACGTTTTAATTTAGTATTGTGCTTCTAACCCAGCATTAACTAAACTTATATCCTCAGCGTTCAAGGTACCAGCGGCTTGTTTTAACTGTAACATACTAATGATGTAGTTATAACGTGATGCTGATAATGATTGCTTCGATTGATATAAACTTTTCGTTGCATTTAGCACGTCAATAATTGTACGTGTACCCACACCAAAGCCAGCTTGCGTTGCTTCTAATGCACTTTCAGATGATTTAACTGTTTGCTCGTAGGCCTTGATAGAACTTAGCGCGGCCGTCACGTTGTTATAATAAGTACGAATTTTTGTTTGTACTTCACGGCTTGCTTTGGTTAATTGTTCTTGGCTGGCTGTGACTTGATAAACGGCTTGTTTTTCTGCTGACGTTACTGCGCCACCTGTGTATAACGGCATGCTAAATTTGATACCCACATTACCTGAAGACACAGTATTTTCAGCGCCTGCACCACCATTGTTATTATCATTGCCATAATCCGTATATTTAGCACCGGCATTTGCGACTAAGTTCAATGAGATGTTATCAGTAGAGTTCGCTAAATCGACATTACCTTCTGCAATTTGCTTCGCAATACGTTGGATCTGGATTGATAAATTTTGGTTGTTAGCAATATCTAACCAATTATCACGCTGACCATTGGGTGCTGTAGGGCTAAAACGCGCAGTATTCAGTGGTGAAATATCGGTATGCGTTAAACCAGTGATTTCGGTTAACGACTCGTAGCTATTTGCGAGGGTATTTTCAGCGTTAATGACTTCTGCTACTGATAAATCGAAGCTTGATTGTGCTTCTAATACGTCAGTTTTGTCGGTTAGACCCACATTGTAACGTTGGGTTGTCTGTTCTAGTTGACGTTCTACCGCTTCTTTATTACGGTTAGAAAATTCTAAGGTATCATTGGCGCGGAGTACATTAAAGTAAGCATTCGATACGCGTAAGATAAGACCTTGCAGCTCGGCTTGAACGGCAAGTTCACTTTGCTCTGCTTGTTTAGCGGCTTGGCTAACATTAATGAAATTACTTTCTTCATATAATGACTGCGTTAAACCAATACCTACATTACCAGTTAAGGCGTTACCATTAGAGCTTGAATCTGTTCGATAATCGCTTGTCACTGTGTAACCCAGATCTGCACTTAAACTGATTTTTGGTAAGTTCGCTGCTTCTTGTTCTGTAATTCGTTCTAGTGCTGCATTGCGATTTGCTTGCGCTTCTAAATATAGTGGATCTTTGGTCAGAGCTTGTTCAAATATTTGTTGTAAATTATCTGCACTTGCTGAATTTGCAAAAAATGCCAGACCGCAGGCTAGAAGAATTTTATTAAACTTCATTGGTGGTTACCTTAGTGTAAATAGTTGCCGTTATGAATTTGCATAACAATAAGTAATGATAACTGCTTAGTCAAACTAATAATTATCCAAATAGAGATAGTTAGATTTATCGGATGTTTTAATTTTATACTAGGTGTTATCTCGAAGCTCGAGTTTTAAACGTTGAATCAATGCTTATATGGCATTATTAGTATATTTACTAGGTATCGTGCCTAAACCCCAGCTGCCAATATGGTATTCACCGTAACTAGTTATTATCATTATATTTTAGGATATGTAAATGAAAAGTCGAAAGTTAGAAATAGAATCCGAGTATGATATTACGGATATTGAGATCATAAACAAGCAGCAGGTTTTTAATGGTTTCTTTAAAATAAACACCTATACCTTTAAACATAGGTTGTTTTCGGGTGATTGGAGTGGTGAGATTACGCGAGAGGTTTTTGAACGTGGTAATGCTGCGGCAGTCATCCCTTATGATGCAGCGCGTGATGAGGTGGTATTGATAGAACAAATTCGCATCCCTGCTATTGAATCCAGTACGCAACCTTGGTTACTGGAATTAGTGGCTGGTATGATAGACAAACAAGGTGAAGACTCTGCCGAGGTGGTTAAACGCGAAGCCGAAGAAGAAGCTGGGCTAACTGTTGGCCGCTGTGATTTTATCATGCAGTTTTTTGCCAGCCCTGGTGGTACGAGTGAGGCGATTGATCTGTATATCGGTGAGGTCAACAGCAGTACTGCTGCAGGCGTTCATGGTTTAGAGAGCGAAGGTGAAGATATTCGCGTGCATGTGGTGAGTCGAGAAACTGCTTATAATATGGTGCAAACTGGGCGAATAAATAACGCATCGACTATTATTGGTATCCAGTGGTTACAATTGAATTTTGAAACATTGCAAAAGTCTTGGCTCTAGGGCTACAATACCTAATATATTTTAGGCTAAGTTGTTTGAATCTCTCATTATGTTACCGGTTTCTTATTCGAAATCGTGGAAGTGTGTGCTGGACAGCAGATTTATCATGTCCTATTAGGTATCCTTTAATAGTCTTAAGGATCTTTCAATTAGACTTGCTGATATGTCGTTACAATCAGTGTAGTTACTATTCGACATTACTAGGCAACATATTAAAGGACAAGGGTTAAAGATTATTGTGGGCGCGGACATTTCTAAATTAACAGCAAAGCATAACGTCATTAATTTATTACAAGTGACGGATACTCATTTGTTTGCAACTGCTGAGAAGGATCTTCTTGGCGTTAAAACACAACAGAGCTTTAGCCATGTTATTGATGCTATTCTGCAGAATCAACAACCGTTTGATGCTGTGCTTGCCACGGGTGATATTTCCCAAGATAACAGTATCGCTTCTTATCAATACTTTGCTCAGCATATTAAACGTCTAGACAAACCTTGTTATTGGTTACCTGGTAATCATGACAATATTCCTCTCATGGCTGATGCATTAAAATCTGAAGGCGTATTGTCGGATAAATATAAAGTTGTTGGCGACTGGCAGATTATTTTATTAGATTCGCAATTAACGGGCTCACCGTCAGGTTATTTATCGCCTGAGCAGCTGACATTACTTGACGAGCAACTTAGTTTACATCCAGATAAGTATGCATTGGTGGTATTGCATCACAATACTTATCCTGTGGGTTGTAAATGGTTAGATCAACATATTTTGCGTAATCCTGAGGCATTTTTAGCGGTGTTAGCGAAACACCCTAAAGCACGACATGTGTTATTTGGACATGTGCACCAGCAGTTAGACGAGACTTATGATGGCATTCACTTTATGGCGTCTCCGTCTACTTGTTTCCAATTTAAACCACATTGTGATGAGTTTACTCTTGATGCGAGAGCGCCTGGGTGGCGTTATTTACAACTGCACAGTGATGGGACTGTTAATAGTCAGGTTTGGCGTTTGTCTAATCATGATTTTAATCCCGATCTTGAGTCGAAAGGTTACTAACAATACTGGTAGAGGTAAATGAACAAATGGCTTCCACGCTACTACTCTATTTGCACGGTTTTAATAGTTCACCAAAGTCGGTGAAAGCACAGCAAATGGAAGATTATCTTTCATTACACCATCCCGATATAACGATCGAAATACCGAATCTTTCACCTTACCCTCAAGATGCTTGGCTACAGATAGAACAACTTATTTCAGCTTACCCTGCGCATCAGCTTGGGGTGGTAGGCAGTTCACTCGGGGGGTATTATGCGACCAAAGTTAATCAACAATTTCACTGTCCAGCGGTGATTATTAATCCCGCAGTAAAGCCCTATGAATTGCTCGTAGATTATTTAGGTGAGAATACGAACCCTTATACCCAAGTTAAATTTAATTTAGCTCAGCAGCACATTGATGAGCTACGGGCATTGGATTGTTCGGAATTAGTTCACCCTGAAACGATCTGGGCACTGTTACAGACCGATGATGAAGTGTTAGACTATAACCAAGCAACAACAAAATACGAAATGGCGAGATTGACAGTAGAGCAGGGAGGCGATCATGCTTTTATTGGATTTGAACGTTACCTTAGCGATATTTTAACCTTTCTTGCATTCAAACCGATGTAACGAACAGCATAAAAGAAACTCATGACTCAAGAATATAATGCGGGCTCGATTGAAGTCCTAAATGGTCTCGAACCAGTACGTCGTAGACCCGGTATGTATACCGACACAGTACGCCCTAATCACCTTGGCCAAGAAGTTATTGATAACAGTGTTGATGAAGCGTTAGCCGGTCATGCGCAAAACATTACTGTTACCTTACATGCCGATCAGTCGCTAGAAGTCAGCGATGACGGTCGTGGTATGCCTGTGGATATTCACCCAGTGGAAGGCGTGAGTGGTGTTGAGCTGATTTTATCTAAGCTACATGCGGGTGGTAAATTTTCGAACGATAGCTATCAATTTTCTGGTGGTCTACACGGCGTAGGTATTTCGGTTGTAAATGCGTTATCTAAACGTGTAGAAATTACCATTAGACGTGGTGGCCAAATTTATCAAATCGCGTTTGAGCATGGCGATAAAGTGTCTGAACTCGAAGTGATTGGCACCATTGGTATCCGTAATACCGGTACTAAAGTACATTTCTGGCCAGATGCGAGCTATTTTGATTCGGGTAATTTTTCGTCTAAACGTTTGATGCATAACTTACGTGCGAAAGCGGTATTGTGTCCCGGTTTAAACATTAAATTTGACGATAAAGTAAATAAAGAAAAACATGTATGGTGCTTCGAAAAAGGCCTGCAAGACTATTTAATGGAATCGTTACAGGGATGGGCAACATTACCCGAAGCGCCGTTTGTCGGCAGTTTTTCGTCTAATAATGAAGCGGCTGATTGGGCGGTTATTTGGCTACCTGAAGGTGGTGAATCAGTTACCGAAAGTTATGTTAACTTGATCCCAACTGCGCTTGGCGGTACCCACGTGAATGGTTTACGCCAAGGTTTACTCGATGCCATGCGTGAGTTCTGTGAATTCCGTAGCTTATTGCCACGCGGAGTGAAGTTAACGCCGGATGATATTTGGGATCGTTGTTCTTATATCTTGTCGGTTAAAATGCAAGATCCACAATTTGCTGGGCAAACCAAAGAGCGCTTGTCATCACGTCAGTGTGCTGCATTTGTTTCTGGTGTGGTTAAAGATTCGTTTTCATTATGGTTAAACTCAAATACAGACTTGGCTGAATTATTGGCTGATTTGTGTATTAACAACGCCCAGAAACGCTTAAAAGCTAGTAAGAAAGTGGCGCGTAAGCGTGTGACGAGTGGACCTGCATTACCGGGTAAATTAACCGATTGTTCGGGTCAAGACCCTATGCGTTCAGAACTGTTTTTAGTGGAAGGTGACTCTGCTGGTGGCTCCGCAAAACAAGCGCGTGATCGTGAGTTTCAAGCTGTCATGCCACTGCGTGGTAAGATCTTAAATACCTGGGAAGTTGATTCTGCCCAAGTACTTGCTTCAGAAGAAGTTCATAATATTTCGGTGGCGCTGGGTATTGACCCTGACTCGGATGATATTTCTGGTTTACGCTACGGTAAAATCTGCATCTTAGCCGATGCCGATTCCGATGGTCTACACATTGCGACCTTGCTATGCGCTTTGTTCTATAAGCATTTTAGAGCCATGGTTGAAGCTGGGCATGCGTTTGTCGCTATGCCGCCGCTATACCGTATTGATATTGGCAAAGAAGTTTTTTATGCATTAGATGAATCTGAAAAAAACGGTATTATCGACCGTATCGAAGCTGAAAAAAAACGCGGTAAAATCAACGTGCAACGCTTCAAAGGGTTGGGTGAAATGAATCCGTTACAATTGCGGGAAACCACCATGGATCCTAATACTCGTCGTTTAGTCCGCTTAACGATTGATAATGCAGACGAGACATTTTCAATGATGGATATGCTACTCGCTAAAAAACGTTCTTCTGATCGCCGAACTTGGTTAGAAGACAAAGGTGATATGCTCAGCGATAGCTAGTGTTGAATACATCACTAGCTATCGCTTATTAACACTCATTATCCTCAGAACTACAACTTAGTCCTGAGGATAAAATTCCCACCAAAATAAATTTAAACAATCTTCCTTCACGATATAACTAAGTCCTCGTCTATTTTTGAGTTTTGCCCACCTATCACGTTTGTAGGGATTATACGTAGGTGTAACCTAGGTTTTGGGCTTTGTTGCACTTAGTTACACTAGGTTACACTAAATTGTTAAAAATGAGGGTATATTCGCTAAATATGACTGGTTGTAACAATAGTTATAATAATAGTCGTAACGATTCTCAATTTCGTTAAGCAATTTACAGTAATTTATTAGGCGAATATTATTTACGTTATGAAAAATCTTACCTACAGCGACTCCAATCTGTCTTCTGAATACAAGAGCATATCTTCAGCATTGGCATGCTCGGCACTGCTTTTGAAGTTATCGGGAGCTAAGGAAAAGCCCTGCGAAAAATTTGATGGCAGTTTATCTTTTAAAAAGGCTGTTAAGCAGTTTGCAAGAACCAATAACGTTAACTTAGCGCTTTCTAAATTAACGCTGAGCAAAATTTCCCCAGAAATGTTACCGCTATCATTCAGGAGCCGTGCTGGTTTGTTTGTTGTGTTGGCTAAAATGTCTTCAGAGCAGGCTTTGATCCAGTCCCCAGAGGCTTCAGAACCGATGCTGTTGAGTATCGAAGAGCTGCAAACACAGTGGGGAGGAGAAGTGATACTTTTACAAGGTGCTGCTCTGCGTTTCGATATATCTTGGTTTATTCCTGAGTTTGTTCGCCACCGTAAACTACTTGCCGAAGTTTTACTATTTTCATTGATGTTACAGTTGATCGCTTTAGCCACACCTCTTTTCTTTCAAGTGGTTATGGATAAGGTTCTGGTTCATAACGCTTTGTCTACCCTAGATGTATTGGTGGTGATATTGGTTATTATTAGTATTTTTGAAGTGGTATTAAAAGGGATGCGAGAATACCTGTTTGCGCATACCTCCAACCGTATCGATATTGAACTTGGCATTAAACTGTTTCATCATTTACTGGGTCTGCCGCTCCTTTATTTCAAACAGCGTCAAGTTGGAGCTATTATTACCCGTGTTCAGGAACTTGATAGTATTCGTGACTTCCTGACAGGCTCGATGCTAACCCTTTGCGTCGATGTTATGTTTACTTTTGTTTTTTTCGGTGTGATGGCCTGGTTGTCGCCGCTGTTGACCTGCATTGTATTAGCAAGTCTGCCTTTTTACTTTGTCTTGGCCTGGCTTAGCACTCGCCCTCTGCAGGAACGCATTGAACGTCAGTTTCAGACTTCGGCGATGAATACTTCATTTTTGAATGAGTCAGTCAGTGGTGTAGAAACCATTAAGAGCTTAGCGGTAGAGCCTAGCATGCAAAGGCGTTGGGAATCGCAGACTCAGGAAATGGTTAAAGCTGGTTTTCAGACTCAGATATTAAACGGCGTGATTAGCCATGTAGTCACACTGCTTCAGAAAGTAACCGGAGTGGCTGTTATATGGGTTGGGGCGAATCAGGTTATGTCATTAGAACTGACTATTGGTCAGTTGATAGCATTTAATATGATGACCTCACATGTTAGTCAACCGATTGCCAAGCTTGTTGAGCTTTGGCAACAGTTTATACAGACCCGCGTTGCTGTCGATAAGCTGGGGGAGATGCTGAACTTGCCGATGGAGCAAGATCAGGGAAGTGAAGTTCCTACTTCTGTACTTTGTGGAGAATTACGGATGCAGAATGTTTCTTTTCAATATCAACCTGATCTAGCTCCCGTGCTGTGCGATATAAACCTACATATCAAGGCTGGTGAAAGCCTGGGTATTGTTGGTCCCTCGGGATCTGGAAAGTCGACGCTGACACGTCTGTTACAAAAGCTTTATACCCCGCAAAGTGGCAGTATTCTAATCGATGGTATGCCACTGCATAGCTTAGCTCCTGATTACCTGCGAAGCCAGATAGGCGTAGTGTTACAGGATAATTACTTGTTCAACCGCAGTGTCCGTCACAACATTGCGATAAAAGATCCCAGCGCTAGTTTAGAAGATGTGGTGGCGGTGGCTAAGTTAGCAGGGGCGCATGATTTCATTTTACAACTTCCGCTTGGCTACGACACTATTTTAGCGGAAGCGGGCAGCTCATTATCAGGTGGGCAGCGGCAACGGGTCGCTATTGCTCGAGCGCTAATGGCTAAGCCTAAAATTCTTATTTTCGATGAAGCAACGAGTGCGCTTGATGATGAATCGCAGGCGATTATTCAGGAGAATATGCAAGAAATATCCCGCTATCGTACCGTTATTATTGTTGCTCATCGGTTATCTACAGTACGTCATTGCGACCGTATTATAACCTTAGAAAAAGGCCATATTACTGAGTCTGGCAGTCATCAACAATTATTAGCGCTGAAGGGATGTTACGCCCGTTTATGGCAAATGCAGCAGGAATTACGCAAGGAAACAAACTCATGTTTATCAAATACTTAAGAATAATTCGTCAGGCGTTAAAATCGCAACGTAACGAGGCTAATGATATTAAGCGTTCTCGTGATGAATATGAATTTCAACCTGGCTACTTAGAAATTGTAGAGCGTCCACCTGCGCCTTGGACACGACGTACGGCATTGGCATTGACACTGCTACTTCTGCTGACACTGATCTGGTCGGTAATTGGCAGGCTGGATATCCATGCCAGTGCTGCTGGGCGTTTATTGGTCTCTAGTAATTCTAAAGTGATTCAGTCAATTGAATCCGGTGAAGTGGCTGCTATTAATGTCCGTGATGGTCAGCGGGTAACAAAAGGGGATGTGCTGATTGAACTTAATCCTATTGGTATTAAAGCGGAGATTCAGGAGATACAGGAGCGGTTAAATTTTAAAAATTTAGAGCTAGCCCGTTTGCAGGCGCTATTGAGTGATGAGCCCCTAAGCCGTTTTATTGTCCCTATGGGAGCTAGCCCATTACAGGCCAAAATTGCACGCGCCCACTTACGTAGTGAATGGTCTGAAGTTGAGTCGAATATAGAGAGTCTTAACGGCGAAATAGGCGTTAATTTGGCTAATCAGCAAGCGCGTAGAAGTGAAATTACAGAGCTAGGAGAACTGGCTGCGAATATTAAAAACCGACTAGATGCACAGCGTTCTTTAGCAAAAAATGATCTGATCCCGCGAATGGTATTGTTGGAACAGGAAAGAGAAAAATTAGAAATAGACAGATCCTTATCACAGCAACACGCAATGATTGATGTGCTACAGGCTGAATATAAAAGTAAAAAGGAACAGCGCAGCGGCTATTTGGCAAAAGTCCGCCGTGAATATTATGACAAGCTTAATGAAGTGCAGGCTTCAATTGCAGTTATGGAACAGCAGCTGATTAAGTTATTGGAAAAGTACCGCCAGCAGAGTCTACGTGCACCGGTCAGTGGTGTTGTACAGCAACTGGATATGCACACCCTTGGTGGGGTTGTAGAGGCAGCTAAACCGCTGATGATTATTGTACCTGACGATGCAGTGTTAGAAATTGAAGTGAAGATCCTTAATAAAGATGTTGGTTTTGTACATAGCGGTCAGGATGTTGAAATTAAGATCGATTCTTTTCCTTATACACGTTATGGAACGATCTCTGGCAAAGTGGCTTATGTGTCTAGAGATGCTGTTGAAGATGAGAGACTCGGTTTAGTTTTCCTCGCTCGCGTGAAGATCACGCAGCGTACTATTCTGGTTGAAGATGAAGAGGTGCCACTGCAGGCTGGTATGAGTGTCAATGCTGAGATCCGAACTGGTGATCGGCGAGTGATCGATTATCTGCTTAGCCCCCTGCAGCAGTATCAGTCTGAAGCGATGAGGGAACGCTAATGGGTGCTATCAAAAAATTTACACCAGAGCAAAATATACCTGCTAAAGATCCCGGTCTGGTTGCTCTAAGTAGAGCCGCCGCCCAATTTAAATTATCAGTGGATGTCGGACAATTGGCTCATCAGCTGGGACGTAGTGAAGGGCTCGCTGACAGTATAGACTTATGTCGTTGTGCACTTTGGATTGGACTACGGGCCCGCCAAAACTACAGCACGATGGACAGACTATCGGCGTTACCTTTACCTGCATTAATGCTGACTGCACAGGGCTGGATGGTATTGGAAAAGGTTGACGGTGACAGGTTGACTGTGTTTATACCGGATCAAGCTGACTGCCATGAGTATTCGCGGCTGGAATTCAGTGAGTTATGGCAGGGAGAGTTAATACTGCTTGCTGAAGCGTTAGATGTTCCTAAAAAAACAAAATTTGGTTTGGCTTGGTTTGTGCCGTCAATTCGTAAGCATACCTCGCAGTTTCGTTATGTGCTGCTGGTGTCTTTAATGCTGCAATTAATTGCATTGGTTACGCCACTATTGTTTCAGAATGTTATCGATAAAGTGTTGGTTAGTCGTAGCCTTTCCAGTTTGCAGGTACTCGGTATTGCGATGCTTGCGTTGGCAGTATTTGAGCCTATTTACGGTTTTTTTCGGGCTTGGTTGTTTGCCAATCTTGCCAGCAAAACGAATTCTGAGTTATCCAGCCGCCTTTATCAGCATCTGATTACTCTACCGCTAACTTATTTTCAGCAACGTCAGACTGGTGAAATTATTGCGCGAGTGCGGGAAATGAGCCAAATTCGTCAATTTTTAACTGGTTCTGCGTTGAGCATGGTGTTGGATCTCGCCTTTGTTGGGATATTTTTGGCCGTCATGTTTACTTATGCTGCCAAGCTAACTTTACTCGTGAGCGGAGCTCTGGTGTTGTACTTTATTTTTTGGTTGTTGGTCGGGCCGGCGCTTCGCACTAGGGTCACAAGAGAATATGAGTTAGGGGCTGATAATACCGCCTTTTTGATTGAATCTGTTACCGGCATTGAAACGATTAAAACCACTGCTACTGAGTTATCTTTTTTACGCCAATGGGAGCGCCAGTTGGCCAGCTTTGTACGGGCTTCTTTTCGAGCCAAAGTGGTTGGAATACTGGCCGGACAAGGGATCGGACTGATTCAAAAATTGACTTCTGCATTAGTGCTGTGGTGGGGCGTCACTTTAGTAATGGAGGGATTGTTAACTCCTGGAGAGCTGGTCGCATTCAATATGTTGGCGGGCAATGTTACACAGCCGATTCTGCGTCTTGCGCAGATCTGGCAGGACTTTCAGCATACTTTGATTTCACTGCGTCGCATCGGCGATATTCTTGACGAAGATACGGAACAGGGCAGTGGCGGTTTGGCATCTGTGCCTAAACTGGCTGGTGGGGTGAGCTTTAGTGGTGTGCGGTTTCGTTATCATTCCGATGGTCAGGAAGTCTTGCGTAACCTTAATATTGATATTAAACCTGGTGAGTTTATCGGGATTACAGGACCGTCTGGCTCTGGTAAATCAACGCTGACACGACTACTACAACGTCTCTATATTCCTCAGCACGGGCAGGTGTTGGTTGATGGTATTGATTTAGCTATTGCAGATCCTGTGGCTCTGCGCCGGAATATGAGTGTTGTACTGCAAGAAAGTTTACTTTTCTCTGGGAGCATTGCTGAAAATATCCGCCTTTGCAGTCCACTTGCGAGTGATGCAGAAGTTATGCAGGCCGCATCACTTGCTGGTGCTGACGAGTTTATCCGGGAACAAGCGGAAGGTTATAGCGCACAGGTCGGCGAAAAGGGCGGGCGCTTATCTGGGGGGCAGCGTCAGCGGATTGCGCTGGCTAGAGCACTGCTTACTAACCCGAGAATTTTACTACTTGATGAAGCGACCAGTGCCTTGGATTATGAGTCTGAAGCGGCCGTGATGGCGAATATGGATGCGATTTCTCAAGGACGTACAGTGATCAGTATTGCCCACCGTCTTAATACCCTACGCTATGCGGATCGAATACTTGTACTCGATAAGGGAGAGATAGTGGAACAAGGAACGCACCAGCAGCTGCTAGATCAGGAAGGCTCTTACGCCAACTTGTGGAGGCTGCAGGTAGCATCGTAGCCTTTTATAGGCTGCAAGTATGCCCTAAGACTGACTTAGAAAAGTAGCCTAGGGTAATTTTAACTTTAAAAAGAGAATAAATTTATGACTGAGAATTTTGTACAGACAGTATCAAGTGTTAACTATAATAAAGGCATTTTTTCATTGTATTTTGTTGGCCAAAATCAACAGAGTATGTCTAATGGTGTTATGGCTGAAAATGATGCTGATCTGGAATTGAAGCAAGTTGTACATATGCCAGCCACCGGGTTTATGTATATGGTTTCTATGGTTAAAAACATGCTTGAAGATCCGCGCATGGCTGCCGAGTTTGACAAGCTAGTTGCGGCTGGTTTTTTACCAACAGATCCAGCTCTGGAAGAATCTGGGGAGGAGTCTGAAATCGTGTCAGCTGCATCGAAAAAGAAGACTGCACGTAGCAAAAAATAACATTAAGAGGTTGATATATGAATATAAATTATCAACCAGAAGAGCTTGATGATTCAAAAATGCAGGCGATGATTGGTGGGGTTATGCTGTTGAGCCAGCACTCTCCTCTACATCAGCATTATGTTGTTGCTGAATGGCAACAACGTATTATGCCTGCTTTTGAGTTGAATCAGTTTTGCTATTACGAAGATGAGCAAGGCCGCCCAATTGCTTTTTGTAATTGGGCGTTTTTATCTGAGCAAAATAGAGATGAGCTACTTTCTGGAACAAGAGAGCTTTTGCCCTCCGATTGGCGTTCTGGCGAGCATATCTATATCCCAGAAATGATAGCCCCGTTTGGGCATGGGCGTCAGATTGTCAACGATCTTCGTCGTCGCGTGTTCTTACCATGGAAAGGACAAAAAGTATGTACTGTCCGCGGTAAGTTAAATATAAAAACTAATCAATGCATTCGAAGTGTGCAGTGGTTTTCAATTTGAATTAATATTTGAGGTATTGTTTTTATGGGTAAAGCATTTTCTAGAAGTACAGAGTATTTCTTTACGGGAATTTATTCTGCTGATGATGATGATAATGACATTGTTGCTATTGGCGTTGGTGGAGAAATACATGCCGGTGGGGGCAATGATAATATTACTGTAGTCTCTGCTTACACGACTGCATTTACAGGTAGTGGCGATGATAGCGTACAAGGTGCAGCCGGTTATATGAAGGTTGTGGATACTAGTGGTCATCTAAAGGTAAACGGTGCCGCAGGCTACGCTCTGATAAACAAAAGTGAAGATGGGGATGTTTCATTTACTGGTCTCGCTGGTGCAACGAAGATTGCTCATAGTGGAGATCATGGTCGTGTGACATATACTGGGGCAGCTGCTTCAAATAAGTTAGAGCGTCAAGGACTGACTGGTAATGTGACATTTGAGGGCGCCGGAGGCGAGAACAAGATCTGGAATGGAACTAATGAAGGTAATATTTATTTTGCTGGAGCGGGAGCTAAGAATCAGCTGAATCGCTCATCTAGTCTTTACAAGAGATCTAGCGGCGAGGTTACTTTCAATGGTATTGGAGCTTCAAATATCATCAGATCTCAAGTCGAGACCGGTAATATTTCCTTTAAAGGTGCAGGTGCCGAGAATTATATTATCCGTGAAGGCAAGGAGGGGAATGTCACTTTTCAAGGGGCTGGTGTATCGAATCGTATTGAACGTATCCACGATTCTTTCTACGATTCCTACAGCGAGACGAAAGGTGATATCCGGTTCGAGGGGGTTGGAGGTTACAACAGTATTAAATCAGATGTTGCACACGGTAATATAGCGTTCAACGGTGCTGGTGGTTTTAATTATATTACTCGTGAGGGCGCCGGCATTGAATATTATGGCGAAAGCCTACAAAATGCCAAAGCTGATGAGATTGCACTAACGACTGCTTACCTTGGTGGTCTAGGTATGATTAAACCCGTAGTCGTAAAGGGAGTAAAATCAACGAAAGAAGATAATACTTACCTTTTTACTTACAAGGATGAAGTCGAGACCAAAATCGTTAAAGTTAAATTGTCTAACGATGGGGTTACCGGCAGGCTGAACTACTATGCTACGGTTTGGCATAATCGTCATTCTTGGAATCGTGCAGAAAATTTTCATGAGCAAATTATTTCATCTGGCAATGGTTTTGAGAAGATTATTGCAGATGGTCTTTATAGCCTTTCTAATCTTCGGGTCGAGCATCATGAAGCTGTAACTATCCACTCAGTCGAAAAAGAATTGACTAAATCTGAATGGATGAGCTACGGCGGCGGAACAGCTATTAGTGCTAATAATATTATTCTGTCAGATGCTAAAATGGACGGCGCTTCTATTTTGACTGACGGTACAATGATCGATGTACAGGCTGTTAAGTCCAACAAAAAACCGAACACTTACATTTATGCTTCATTACAGGGGGAAAATACCAAGATCGTAGTGGTTGAATTAATTAATGATTCAGAGAATGGAGAGCTGAAATACCGAGCAACATCTTGGTATAAAATAGGTGATTATACGGCTAACCTTGCGAACGAAGATATTTCTGAAAGTAATGGCTATCGGCATGCTGCTCATTCACTTCGCGATCTGAACTACAGTGTAGATACTGTACGTATTAGCTCTGAGGTTGCTGAGGTTGCGGATCTCACTGAAAACCGTGTAAATGGACTTATTCAATCTTCTGCTGACTTTGGCGAAAGTTCGGGTGATGTGCGCTTTAATGGTGCTGGTGGCGGTAATGTAATTAAGTCCAATGTGACGCGCGGTAATGTGTACTTCAACGGCGTTGGCATTGGCAACGTAATTTTGCACAGCTCTAAGTTCGGTAATACTGAATTTAATGGTGCTGGTGCAGCGAACGTGATTGTTAAAAGTGGTTTGGAAGGGGATTTAACGTTCCGTGGCGCAGGTCTTGCTAACGTACTCGTTCACCAAAGTAAGCAAGGTAAAATGGATGTTTACGCTGGTGGTGCCGTCAACGTATTAGTACGCATTGGTGATGGCCAGTATTTGGCGCATCTATTAGCGTATGGGAATATATCAGTACATAAGGGCAACGGGGCAAGCCGAGTCGTTATGTTTGGCGGTTATAATACGCATACGCAAATCGGTAACGGTAACGGGACCTGGGCTGCTGCTGGTGGTTTTAATGTTATGACCCAGGTGGGTGATGGTGATATTACCTCTGTTTTAGTTGGTGGTGCTAATGTACTGACAAAAATTGGGGATGGTGATTTAACCTCCGGTATGATTGGTGGCGCTAACATCATTACCCACATTAGTGGAGATGAACAATCCTCTGATACCACTGCTGTTGCTCTTGGTGGGTTAAATGTATTGACCAAGAAAGGTAAAGGGAATGCGCTTGCGGTAATGGCCGGAGGCGGTAATGTCCTGACCCATATCGGAGATGGAAGCACTACCGGCGTAATGGTTGGTGGAGCTAACATCTTAACGAAAGTCGGAGACGGTGATACCACTGGGATAATGCTTGGTTTAGGTAATGTTTTAACCCATATCGGCAATGGTCAGACTCTAGGCGTGATGGGCGCGGTTGGTAATGTATTTACCAAAGTGGGCGACGGAACGGCTATTGCTGCGATGGTCGGTGCTGGCAATATCTTTACACATGTCGGCGAAGGTGACTCTTGGGCTCTGATGGGCGGGGTGGGTAATGTATTTACCAAAATAGGCCATGGAAATGCGTTGGCACTAATGGTTGCAAAAGCGAATGTATTTACTCACATTGGTAACGGCACCACTGTTGCTCTGATGTTAGCGGAAGGAAATATTGCAACTAAAATAGGCAATGGAATGACCATGGCTGCAATGGTCGGCAATGCTAACATTTTCACTCATGTTGGAGATGGTGAGACATTTGCGGCTATGATCGGTCAAGCAAATATTCTCACTAAAGTCGGTAATGATGTGACTGCAGCTCTGATGGTTGGTCAAGCTAATATTTACACGCATGTTGGTGATGGAACAAGCATTGGCATTCTAGCAGGTGAAGCGAATATCATGACGAAAGTCGGCAATGGAACCACGCTTGCTGCGATGTTTGCTAGAGCTAATATCATGACCCATGTCGGTGATGGTCTGACAGGTGTTCTGGCGCTTGGTCAAGCGAATATTGTAACCAAAGTTGGTGACAGCTTTATGGGCGTTGTTGCAGCGGCAAAGGCGAATGTGGTAACACATGTCGGTGATGCGACGACTGCGGCAGTCTTACTTGGCCAAGGAAATATCTTAACCAAAGTTGGTGACGGAACTACTGTTGGCTTGCTGATTTCTAAGATCGGCAACATCATGACGCATGTCGGTGATGGTATGACCATTGGTGTGGCGAAAGGCAAAGCGAATATCATTACCAAAGTGGGTGATGGGCTTGGCGTTAATGTAGCTTGGGGCGAGGCAAATATTCTGACGCATGTTGGTGATGGCGATCGCTATAACTTTGCCAAAGGTAAAGCCAATATCATTACTAAAGTGGGCAATGGGCAAGAAGTTTCTGTTGTTCATGGTGACGCTAATATTATTACCCATGTAGGTGATGGCGATGATTACACTGGCGCTTGGGGTAATGCTAATATCATTACTAAAGTGGGTGACGGACGTAATGTTGTATTCGCCAAGGGTAAAGCTAATATTGTTACGCAAGTTGGTGATGGTGACAGCTTCAATGCCTTGTGGAGTAAAGGTAATATCGTGACCAAAGTGGGTGACGGTATGCAGGTTACTGCTGCGAAAGGCAAGGCGAATATCGTTACTACTATTGGTAATGGCCTAAGCGTAACCGCGACCTATGGCGATTTGAATATCAATACTAAAGTCGGTGACGGTGTTTCTGTCAATGTTGCCTGGGGTAAGTATAACGTCAACACCAAAGTGGGCGATGGCCTGAATGTTGCAGTAATGAAAGGTAAAGCTAATGCGAATATCCAAGTCGGTGATGGCTTAGGTATTAATGCTTCTTACGCACAAAATAATGTTGCAATAAAAATTGGTAACGGCGATTTCTATAGTTTGTCTGTTGCATCGAGCAATACTGAAAGTAATAAATTATCTTCGCTATTCGATAATATCAAACAGACGATATTAGGTATGGCTGGTAGTCAGGGGATCAATTTCTTGGTTCAGGGTGATGATGCTTCGACATCAGGTTTTCGTAGAGGTCGCGGAGCAATTGCTACTCCGGAGATCACTAAACTTAACGGATTCCAGATGGAGGAAATTGCTAAGATCGGCAGCAATCTTGGCAACAGTATGTCTGGTTCGGTTACCGATGTAGAAACGCCGGACGTTGCTGTGATGGAAAAAGAATTAGCGATTGATGAAGATGTGCAATCAACAGAAAATAAAAATCTGATTGTTAATGGTGACTTCGAACAGGGTAAGAATGGTTGGAATGGAACCTATGGGGTTGAAGCGTCCCACCCTGCAAGAGTTTATGGTGCCGATGATAAGGGGCATGGAACACGAGTCAGCGAACTAGATACTTACACTAATACTAGCCTCTTCCAAGATTTGAGCAACCTATCTGATGGTGAAATCATTTCTTTGAGTTTTGATTTTACAAAACGTGCAGGCGTTTCGACCAAGGCTGGTATAGATATTATCTGGAATGGTAACCTTGTATTTTCAGCCTCGGGTGATGAAGCAGCTTGGCAGCAACAAACATTGAAACTGACGGCAAAGGCCGGTAGTAATCGAATCGAATTTAAAGGCACAGGCGACAATGATGGACTGGGCTATATCTTAGATAATATCGTTGCAATATCTGAACAACTGCAAACTGATGCTGTTAGCAAACATGCAGAACAGAATAAAGCTACGCAAAATGCAACCGCCGACAAAGAGCGCGCAGAGGCTGATAGTCAGCGCCTCAAACAAGAAAAAGCTCAACAGCTTGCAGCTATATCTGGCTCGCAATCAAAGCTTGAAGCGACCGATCAAAGCGCATTAGAAACAAATGGTCAAGCAGAGCGCGAAGCGCTTGTGGCAGAGCAAGAAGACATTACCAAAGAACTGACGGATATGACCAAGGGGCTAGATGCACTTGACGGTCAAGCTAATTACCAAGGTGAATCTGGTGAGCGTTGGAGAGAACACTTTGCTGGCGGAATTTTAGATAACGTTCAAAGTAAACTTGACGACGCCAAATCGCATTCAAATGAGCAGCTTGAGAAAGCGGCGCAGAAAAATAAACAGAATCAGTTAAATGTTCAAGATGCAGTGGCAAAATCTGAAGCGGGCGTAGCTAAAGGCGAAGAAAAAAAAGCCAATGTACAACAAGATATTGACGATGCAAAAACAAAAGCGAACTTACGAAAGGATGAAGCTTTAGTTAAGGAGCAAGAAGCACAGCAGGCCGCAACTAAAGCCAATGCTGACAGCAATAAAGCTCAGAAACGTGGAGAACAAGATAGTGCAGCCGCGCAAAATAAATCTTCGCAAGCGCAAGCAGATGCTAAAGCTGCAAAGCAAGATAAAGATGAAACCCCGAATCGTGATGGTGCTTCAGGAAGCGGTCTTTCTGGTAAAGCATATGAAGCACAAGAGGTTGCTGAAAGCACGGGTCATGTTGACGCAGATTTTGAAGTTGCCGCTGACGGGCGATTCAGTGAAGGTTTGACGGAACAAGAGCAGAAAGCGATTGAAGGAGCTACTCTAGCAGTAAATCGTCTGACGATAAATGCTAGAAGTCATGGCTCAAAATCTGCGGCGTTTATTACCGAGATGTTCAGTAATAATGGGACGAAGGCGATTGAAGCAACTAAAACTGTTAACTCCCAAGAAGTTCACCGTAAGGAAGTTCAGATATCCGGTATTCAACAGGATGTGATGAAAGCTGGAATTGCGCAAATACTTGGCGATAAAATATTTGACTTTAGGGCCGGTGGTAAAGAGTCGGATGAGTCTTCATTCCACTTCAGGCAAGGGCCTGATCTACTAGACCAATTGACTAAGCTGATCCCAGAAGTGGGAAATGTGTTGATCACCGATGGCAATAAAGCTAAGTCCAAAGAGTTGCTTGAAGGTGTGTGTTTTGCGCTGTCAGCCCGCTACATGATGGAAGAACGTGTTAACGGTATTGGTGGTGGTAAGGCATATATGGAATGGTTAGAAGACTCAGTTCATGCATACAACGATAATCAAACTAGCAATAAAGTGGATTCGGGTTCAACAGAGCAAAAATTATTGAATCAGTACCGTCGCCAGAACCTAGGTTTGGCGGTTAAGGATCTGCTTTCAATGCAATATAGCCAATCGATGGATGCGTCCACTGAAGCTGCACGCGATGCGGCTAACAAGAAATACAGCGGCAAATTGAAAGCTAATGGATTGACTGGTGCAAATATTAATGACGCACTGAGTTATGCTGCTGACGGATATGAATCAGTGATGGATAAGCTTCGTAACCCGAGCAAATCCGTGTATATGACATTTATGTCTAAAGGACACGCTATGTCAGTTGTGGTTCACAAGAAAGGTAATCAGAAAGTTTGGTCTTTCTATGATCCTAACTTTGGCGCCAAGTCATTTGTCCAGTACGATGACTTCCGTGGTTTCATGAATAAGTTCCATAAAGGACTGCTGGCGATATACAAGTTTCAGGAGAGTGAAGAAGCCGGTCAAAGCTTCTATGTTCGTTTCAATAAATTTGAAGATGGCGATATCTCTGCTTATGACGGTCTTTGGAAGCAGAGTCGAGAAGGTGAGCAAGGCTATGTGCTTCGTGCGCTGAAAGAACAGGGTAAAACATTCTCTTTAGGGAATAATGCAACTGGTCGAGTTGTGGATTTCCAAGATGAGCAGATCACTATGGAGATGACAACTAAGCAAGGCCGTAAAATCTTGCTTGATGTTGAAGGAAGTAACTTTAAACAGGCTGTGGATCTAGTTGAAAAAAATATTGCTCAGGTTTTAGCTGATCCATCTACGGCAAAGTTCTCAATTAAGCGCAATGCTGACATTGAGCAGTTTGAAAGTTTAGGTAAAGAAAAGTCTATTGTGACGGAACCGGCAGGGCAAGCTGGTGATAGTGATTCAAGAAAAATACACTATACACAGCCTTATATTGATGATCTTTTGCATTATGTGGCAGAAGCAGTACCTGGAGGGTCAACAAATCGACAAGACAGTTATGAACAGTTAAAAGCACATTATTCATCAGAAGAAATTGCCAATAAATTTGCTGGATTACGTGGTGATGCTCGTTCACATATGATCACTTCAATGTATAGCGGTCTCGATAACCCTTATATCAAAAAAGCAATGAGTAAAGCTGAAGCTGCTCGCTTAAATGGTATAGGTAATTGTGACGAAATGACTTCGTTGGTAGTTGAAAAATTCCTTAAAGATAATAAAACTGGTTTTGCTATTGTCGGTGTCGATACTTGGGACAGTGTATTACCTGAAAACAAATTAAATACAGGTCATGTATTTATTATTGCGGGTTTAACTGAGCGGCCATCAATTACGGGGGAAATTATAACTGCTAATACAGATTTTGAGCATTTTGATATAAAGGCCAATCCTGGGGCATTTGTTATTGACCCTTGGGCTAAACAGTCTTATTCGTTGGATGATCCAAAATGGAAAGCCAAACTTTCAGCGATTTATAATCAAGCCTATGAAGAAGATCTCATCGCCGATGGTAAATCAATGTTATCATTAGAAGAATCAAATAAGATTGTTGCTAATATTAATATTTATGTTGATCAAGAAGGTCTCTCTTCTGAAAAATCGATCGGCACAATGTTTGATTTAAAAGAAAAGGCCGATGCTAAGCGTCATTTTAAAAATGCTGTAATCAGTAAAATATATAGTGACGACTTTATTGATAATCAAAAGGTTAATTTTATGGCTTATCATGGCCGTAATCAGAATGAGGCTTCTATCGTAGTGTTAGAAGATATTCATCACCAAGTGGCGGCCGGTCAAAATGGTATTAATCTTCTAAATCAAATTAATAGTACCGATGCAGGACGAAAAGTTTTAAATGATTTGCATAGTAGTGGTAAGAAACTGGTTATCTCATTTGCAGAGAAGGACGCGTTTTTTGATCAATACACCAATAGTCAAGGAAAGATTGTTGATAATGTTGCGCATTTAGTATTATCCACTGCTGATATTGATACGGATCCCCGAGTTGCTGCTACGGCAGTTGTTGACGCTGCTGCGAAAATGACCAGTGCCAATTTTGATGTTAATGAATTTGAAAGTCAGTTTGCTAAGAAGAAAGTTACATTGAAGCCAATGTTTTCTGTTAGCAAAGAACCTGGTTATTTTGACGTTAATTTTGATGATGTTGCTGCAGTTTCTGAAGTGAAAAAACAGGCGGCAGTGACAGGTAAAAGAATTGGTAACAGTTATCAGGATATTCTTGATAAATTGGCGCAGTTTCATGAGACATCGCCTGTTGGTAAAAGGGTGATTGCTCAGGAATTAGAAAGCGCCATTTCCCAATATGTGGTAGAACATCCAAGTTCAGGGCGTAATTCAGCGTTACTACATTTGCAGCAAAGCCTAGAAAATGGGGACAGTTTACTGGACGAGTCGTCCAATAAAGATAAAAACCATAGTCAGCAAGAATCGTTAGATGGTACTGCGCGTAAGGCTAATACCCAAGATGTTGATTCTTGGGATACAGTAGCCGTAACGTCGAATGATGATAGTGGTGAAACCCGCTTTGACGGTCAGCTTATTATTCAGACGGAAAATGACCCGGCAGCTGCGAAAGCGGCGGCTAATTTGGCCGGTAAACATCCTGATTCAAGTGTGGTCGTTCAGCTTGATACTGATGGCAAGTACCGTGTGGTCTATGGCGATCCAGAACAACTATCCGGCAAACTACGCTGGCAAGTAGTCGGTCATGGTCGAGATGAAAGTGACAATAATAATACTCATTTGAGTGGTTACAATGCAACTGAACTGGCAGCTAAGCTCACGCAGTTCAATCAGGACTTCAGTCAGGCGGAAAATATCAGTAGTAAACCGGAGCATATCAGTATTGTCGGTTGTTCGCTGGTTAGCACTGATAAGCAGAAAGGTTTTGCTCAAAGTTTCATTACTGCTATGGCGGAAAATGGTGTTCGTACAGATGTTTCTGCACGCAGTACTGAAGTAGCCGTTGATGCTGCTGGGCGTAAGCATACCCGTGATGTAGACGACAAATGGGATAAGAAACTGGTTGATAACAAAGTAGTACTGAGTTGGGATGATCAGGGCAAAGTCGCTGTTCGCGAAGAAGCTGTTCGTAACAGTGTTGCCGAAGGTGATATTGACCTTAGCCGTGTAGGTCAGAGTGAAAACGATCGGGTGGTTCGTGGCGCCATTGCAGATAATGATGATGTCTTTACGGCTCAGAAAAAACGTGAAAACAAACTAGAAACCAGCAGTTCGGATAAACCGGATAACAAAGTGAGTTACTCTGGCAATATTCAGGTGAACGTGGGTGATGGTGAGTTTACCGCGCTCAACTGGGGTACCTCAAACGTGGCCGTTAAAGTTGGTACGGGTGGCTTCAAGTCGCTGGCCTTCGGTGATAATAACGTCATGGTGCACATCGGTAACGGTGACAGCAAACATAGTTTCGATATCGGAGGCTATCAGGCTCTGGAAGGTGCGCAGATGTTTATCGGTAACCGTAACGTGAGTTTCAATATGGGGCGCAGTAACGATCTGATCGTGATGATGGACAAGTCTATTCCGACGCCGCCATTGGTTAATCCTTTTGATGGTGCTGTACGTATTTCTGGTGTACTTCAGGAGATTGCTGAATCAGGGAAGGGTCAGGACTGGCTGGCTGCTCAGGATAGTCAGTGGACATTAGCGGGTGCGAAGAAATTCGTTAACGACATGTCGGGTCTGGATCAGACCAGCAGTGTTGATTATAAAAGCTTAGTTAATCTCGACTCTCAAAACGAACGCAGTAGCCGTGGATTGAAGAGTGATACTGAAGCAGCATTGAACAAGAAATATAACGAGTGGTTGAGTGGTAATAAGAGCCCTGACACCAGTAAAATGAGCCGTACAGATAAGCTTAAGCAAAAAAATGATGAACTAGCATTTAACCTTGCAGTAGGCGGCCGAGGTGCGGATATTCAGGTCACGACTGGTAACTGGAACTTTATGTTCGGTGATAATATACAGTCAATTCTAGATACTAACCTCGGTTCGTTGTTCGGTGTAATGACTCAGCAGTTCTCTGCATCAGGAAAAGTTCAAACAACCTTTACTTATAATCCTCAAGATTTACCTCGTCAGCTGAAGAATAAGTTGTTGGGTAAACTTGCTAGTGTTGGTGCTGATACTACCTTGGCTGATATTTTTGCTGTTGATTATACAGCAGGCGGTCAAATAGTTGCGCGTAATGGCGAAGCTGTTGATGCTGTCGCTATATTGACTGAAATGGTGGAAGTTGTTGCTGAATTTGGTGGCGGACAGCTGAAATATTTTACCGACCCGTCGAAATTGCTAGATAGCTTAAAATCAAGTTTGGATATGGGTAAAGATGGGCTAACCTCTTTTGCTGAAAGTCATGGTTTAAAAGAGAAAGCGCCAGCAGAACAGGACGATAAGTTAGCGGTCAGCGTTAATAGTGAAACTGGTTCTCAGGTTAAGCCTACAACGATAGGTGAAGTTAAAGAAAAAGAAGAACGTCCATTTGGATTCAATGCACTGAATTTACCTAATTTATTTTCAACTATTTTTAGTTCAGATAAACAGTTAGAAATGAAGTCTTTGGTGACTAATTTGAAAGAAAATCTCACTGCTGATCTGCTTAATATGAAGGAGAAAACTTTTGACTTCCTTCGTAATAGTGGGCATTTAAAAGGTGATGGTGATGTAAATGTATCTCTGGGTAATTATAATTTCAACTGGGGTGGTGACGGTAAAGATCTAGGCGCTTACCTTGGTGATAATAATAATTTCTGGGGTGGCCGCGGTGATGATGTTTATTATGCGACTGGCACGTCGAATATCTTCACTGGTGGAGAAGGCAATGACGTGGGCGTATTGATGGGCCGTGAAAACATGATGTTTGGCGGTAAGGGAAATGATACTGCTGTTGTCGCTGGTCGTATTAACCATGTATTTATGGGCGACGGTAATGACCAAGTCTTTGTCTTCGGTGAAGGTGGAACCATTGAATCTGGCTCCGGCTTAGATTACGTTGTTACATCTGGTAATTATAATTCTGTACAGGCAGGTAATGATCAAGACTATGTGGTGACGATTGGTAATCACAATCAGATCGACTTAGGTCATGGTGATGACTTCTCGAACGTTTTCGGCAATTATAATAAAATTGACGGTAAAGCGGGCAAAGATGTGATCAAACTGATGGGCTACCACGCAGTGGTTAACGCTGGGGCTGATGATGATCATTTAATCGCAGCATCTATCTCGAAGTTCAGTAAACTAGATGGTGGTGAAGGTAATGATCTGTTAGTACTTGGTGGTTATAGTAATACCTTCCAAGGCGGCGCCGGTATTGACAGCTTTATGGTAAGCGCTAATGTCATTGAGAATCAGGTCACAGATATTTCTAAAGATGATTTCATTGTCTTTGATAATGTGAACTGGAATGATCTATGGCTACAGCGCAGTGGTTCTGATTTAAAGATTCTGATAAACAGTAAGACTGACTACCGTTCGGATCAAGCTAAATTTGAAAGCCTAGGTTCGGTAACCTTCTCTGATTACTTTGCGGGTAACCGTGCTGAGTTGGTGATCAGTATGGATGCTAAACAGAAATCAGGTGTACGTGATTATGTAGCCTTGTCGAATAGTGCTGTCGATAACCTAGTACAGGCTATGAGCGGTTTTGCGCCATCAGTTGGTAATGCTGGGTTTATGGATTCGCTAGATAACAGCGCACAGCATAAGGTTGCGTTAGCATGGGGTAATGTAAATAAGGGAACTGGCTATATAGCGTAATTTTATATTGTTATTCGCTTGCGAAACAGGACCGACTCACTGTGATTTAAGTATGATACTAGCAGCGTATTTTTTACGCTGTTAAAAGTAAAAATCAGTGAGATATATAAAGGGCTACCTCATTACTGAGGTAGCCCTTTTTTTTGCCCAGAAAGTTGGAAAACCCATTTAAAAAGTAATTTTCTTGAGTTAGTGTCTGTCCAATACTCCTATTTAAATAGAAATCAGACTTTATCATTATCCTTAGTTAATCTTTGTGATAATTATTATCATTTACACTTGTGAATCTTTTTATATTCTTATAAACTCCGTTTCATATTGTAAACAATTCGTATTTAGAGGTAAGGATGAAAAAGGGAATATTTGGTTTATCTGCTTTAGCATTAACAACGTCATTAATGAGCGCTACTGCTTTTGCCGGTGAAGAAGTTAATATTTATTCAAATCGCCAAGCGAACTTGCTTAATCCGATCCTTGAACAATACACGAAAGATACTGGTGTGAAAGTTAACATTGTATTTGCGAAGAAAGGACTTGCAGATAGAATGAAACGTGAAGGTCGTTTATCAAAAGCTGATCTATTACTAACAACTGATATTAGTCGTTTAGTTGAAGCTGTTGATAGCGGTGTTACTCAGTCTGTATCAAGCGACGTATTAGAAGATAACATTCCAGCGCAATACCGTGACCCAGATGGCGAATGGTTTGCACTAACAACACGTGTACGTAATATTTATACTTCACGTGAAGCTTATGGCGACGTTGCTAACATCACTTATGAAGAACTTGCAGACCCTAAATATAAAGGTCAAATCTGTACTCGTTCAGGTAAACACCCATACAACGTAGCACTTATCTCATCGATGATCTCACATCACGGTGAAGCTGAAGCAAAAGTATGGTTGGAAGGTGTTAAAGCTAACTTAGCACGTAAACCACAAGGTAACGATCGTGCACAAGTTAAAGCGATTAAAGAAGGTGTTTGTACTGTTGCCCTTGGTAATAGCTACTACCTAGGAAAAATGTTAAAAGATCCAAAACAAATTGCTTGGGCTGAATCTGTTAACATTAACTTCCCTAACCAAGAAAACCACGGCGCGCACGTAAACGTTTCTGGTATGGTGTTAGCGAAATACGCACCGAACAAAGGTAACGCAGTTAAACTGATGGAATACCTGTCTGGCGCGAAAGCACAACAAATGTATGCTGAAGTGAACATGGAATACCCAGTTAAAGCGGGTATTAAAGCATCTAAGCTAGTTTCATCTTGGGGTGAGTTCAATGCTGACTACATGCCTGTAGCAGAGATTGCAAAACATCGTAAAGCTGCACTAAGACTACTTGATGAAGTTAAATTCGACTTGTAGAATAGCGTATAGCCCTATAATACATTGGGTTAACAGTGAATGTTACGGCTGATTTGGTTGTTAACAGACTGATTTAAAGGTTGGTTTAGTTACTTAGTAACTGACCAGCCTTTTCGCGTATCTAAACAGGAGTTATTTTTCCGTTCATGAATCATAAGTTAGCCTTTTCTTGGCATTCTAGTAGTTGGTTTATTGCGATAATGTTAGCGCTACCTATTGCCGCGTTGTTTTATCAGGCAATTGGTCCCAGTGCTGATGTTTTTCAACACCTTATTGATACAGTACTTCTCGACTATGTTCAAAATACCTTCGCACTTGTTTTCCTTGTTTGTTTAATCAGTAGTATTATCGCGTTACCTGCCGCTTGGCTTATTGCCATGTGTGATTTTCCTGGGCGTAAAAGTTTACAGTGGGCATTGATGTTACCAATGGCCATGCCTGCTTATATTGTGGCCTATATTTATACTGATATGTTTGATTATGCTGGACCGGTACAAATTGCCTTACGCGGTATATTTGGCTGGCAGAGTGCCAGTGATTATTGGTTTTTTGATATCCGAACCATACCCGGTGCTGCAACTGTTTTAGCATTGGTGTTATATCCTTATCTTTATTTATTAGCTCGGACTTCATTTCTGGAACAATCAACCAGCCTTATTCAAGCAAGCCGTGTACTCGGCAGTTCAGCACTATCGAGCTGTATTCGTGTGTCATTACCCCTTGCGCGTCCTGCAATTGCTGTTGGTTTATCGCTGATCGCGATGGAGACTGTTGCTGATTTTGCTACGGTGAATTATTTCGCGGTAAATACGTTAACCACTGCGGTTTATGATACTTGGATTGGTCACGGTAGTTTAACGGCTGCCGCGCAATTATCGGTGATGACGTTATCGGTGATCTTATTGTTTGTCGGTTTAGAGCGTTTTGCACGTCGTAAACAACAAGTGTTTCAAAAAAGCATGCTACATGAGCAAGAGGTGCGTTATCAGTTAACGGGCTGTGCTAAGTTATTGGCGATGGTTTGGTGCTGGTTGTTGGTGTTTGCTGGTTTCTTATTACCGTTTACGGTATTAGTTAATTATGCATGGCATTACTTTGCTGAATCTTGGACTGAGGAGTTCTTTCAATACAGTGCAAACAGCTTAATTCTTGCGGTTATTGTCGCTGGTTTAGCGGTTCTTTGTGCGATATTATTGGGTTTATACCGTCGTTTAGTCGGTTCTAAATATGCGACTATTCCAGCACGCATCAGCACCATGGGTTATGCATTACCCGGTACTGTATTAGCTATTGGTATTATTATTCCGTTAACGTCAGCCGACTTTTTATTAAATGATATGACTGAATTGTTGTGGGACTGGACACCGGGTTTGGTCTTTACTGGCACTAGTTTTGCACTTGTTTTTGCTTATCTTATTCGTTTTTCTGCGATAGCGGTGGGTTCTATTGAAAGCAGTATTGATAAAATATCGCCGTCACTAGATATGGTCACGCGCACGCTAGGGCACCGTCCGCATAGTATGATCCGTAAAATTCATATTCCCTTAATCCGGAAAGGTGTATTGGCAGCATTTTTGTTAGTCTTTATTGAATCAATGAAAGAGTTGCCAACGGCTTTGTTATTACGCCCATTTAACTATGAAACGCTAGCGACTTACGTATTTCAGTTTGCTTCTGATGAAATGTTAGAGCAGGCTGCATTAGCGGCCATTGTGATTGTGTTAGTTGGATTAATCCCGCTTATTTTCTTGAACCGTTCTTTGGAGCAACAGCACTGATGACACTATCTTCTTCTCCTGCTTTACGTATTTCTGATCTGCATTGTAGTTATGCTGGCGTCGATATTTTAATGGGGCTTGATCTGAGTTTAGGTAAAAACGAAATTCTGTGTTTATTAGGCCCAAGTGGTTGTGGTAAAACGACAACGTTAAAATTGATCGCGGGGTTACTACCACCCACGCAAGGTCGCATCGAAATTAACGGTAATGTCGTTGATAGTGGTGAATTCAACCTGGCACCAGATAAACGTAATGTGGGTATGATCTTTCAGGATTACGCATTATTTCCACATTTAACAGTGACTGACAATGTCGTATTTAGTTTACATAAACAAAGCAAAAGTAAACAAAAAGAAAAATTGGATTATGTACTTAATCTGGTTAATCTGACCGAATTCGCTGACCGTTATCCACATCAATTATCGGGTGGTCAACAGCAGCGTGTCGCTATTGCCCGGGCGTTGGCAAGTTCGCCGGCGTTATTATTACTTGATGAACCTTTCTCTAATATTGATAGTCAGGTACGCCATCACTTGATTGAAGAGATGCGCGGCTTACTTAAGTCGCATAACATGAGTGCTATCTTTGTTACCCACAGTAAAGAAGAAGCGTTTGCTTTTGCCGATCGTTTAGCTGTTTTTCATCAAGGTAAGATTGAGCAATTAGGGACGCCAAGTGAGCTATATAACCAACCTGCGACACGTTTTGTTGCAGACTTCTTAGGTAAGGTTAACTATTTAGATGCAGTGGTCGTCGATGACTACAGTGTACAAACTGCATTAGGTATTATTCGCGGTAAGCATAAGTTAACTGCAGCTGTTGGTGAACAAAAACTGCTAGCTCTTCGACCTCAACAATTAAACTTAGCACTTGCAGAGCGGGGGATCGCAGTGATCAGCAAGCAACAGTTCTTAGGTATGACTACACATTGCATTATCACCTTAATAGATAACAATATGGCATTATCGATATCAATGCAGCAACCAATGGTCATCGGTGATGTGGTGAAAGTGACAGTTGAAAATCATGAGCTGGTGTTATTTGATCATGATTAACTGATTAACTGATTAACTGATTAACTGATTAACTGATTAACGAAAGTAATGTTTGGCGTGCGAATCGTCGCTGCGCCAAACATTAATATGCTTATTACAGATACTCAAACAACTCTTTTACTGCACTATCTACTTCTGCAATAATAGTGGTGCTAGTCGGGGTTATGAAAATAGTGTCATCGCCTGCTATCGTCCCCAAAATTCCTTCAGTACGCCCTAATGAATCTAATAAACGAGCGATCAATTGTGCCGAGCCTGGGCTTGTTTGGATCACAATAAGACATTCATTATGGGAAATATCTAATACTAAGCTTTTTAACTGGCTGCTAATCGTTGGCACACCTAACTCCGCAGGGAGGCAATAAACCATTTCATCCTTGGCATTGCGTGTGCGTACTGCGCCAAACTTACTGAGCATTCTTGATACTTTCGATTGGTTAACGCTGTCAAAACCTTGATCTTTAAGCGCATCAACGATGTCACCTTGTGAACCCAGGTGCTCTTCTTTTAATAATCCTTTAAATGCTTTTACTAACTGATCTTGTTTTTCACTCATACTTGTTACCATGTCAGTTGATTCATCTATAATTCAAGTTGCTAATCTTAAAATTAATGTGGTTTTATTATGATACTGTCATTAATTTTATAGTTCATTTATAAAGTTTGCTACTAAGTCATTAATACAATGAATAAATGGATTAGGTTAGCGATGAACTGAATAATTATGCATATGATACCAGCAGGATAGATTTTATCTAGTTTATTTGGTTAATGTGGCACCTGTGCATAAAAACCGAATTAAAGTGAGTATTTATGTTGATATTGAGGTTTGTTCGGTTACTATACTTATATCTAGTGAAATTATATTCAGTTACCATTATGAGCATCGAACTAAAAAACATCTGTAAATCTTGGGGTCAACTTGATGTATTACAAAACATCGACCTTAAATGTGCAAAAGGCGAAACTTTAGTGCTGCTTGGTCCAAGTGGTGCTGGTAAGAGCTCACTGTTGCGTGTGCTTAATTTACTTGATACGCCAGATAATGGCTCTATCAGTATTGCCGGTGAAAAATTTGATTTTTCTGCCACACTGAGTGATAAGAAATTAGCTAAGCGTAGCCAGATGCTAAGACAGAAAGTAGGTATGGTATTTCAACAATACAACCTATGGCCGCATATGTCTGTGATGGATAACTTAATTGAAGCACCCGTTAAGATTTTAAAGCAAACAAAACAACACGCTCGTGAAGAGGCCATGAAGATCCTTGAGCAATTACAATTAACTGATAAAGCCGATGTATTTCCATTAGCCTTATCAGGTGGTCAACAGCAACGTGTCGCGATTGCACGTGCTTTAATGATGAAACCAGAAGTATTGTTATTTGATGAACCGACAGCGGCGTTAGATCCAGAGGTCACTAATCAAGTGGCTGAAATCATTAAATCATTAGCTATCACAGGTATTACGCAGGTTGTTGTTACGCACGAAGTGGACTTCGCGCGTAAAGTCGCTAGTCAGGTTTGTTATCTTGAAAACGGTGGAATTGTTGAATTTGGTGGTGCTGAGCACTTCCAGCAACCACAAACGCCACAGTTTACAAATTACTTAAAACATTAGATTATTTAAATATTAGGAATAGGTTGATCCAAATGAAAAAATTACTCACAGCATTAATTCTAACTTCAGCAGCGGCGCAAGTAACAGCGGCAGAACAAATAAAATTTGTCACTGAAGCGACATATCCTCCGTTTGAGATGATGGATGAAAATAACGAATTCCAAGGTTTTGATATTGATATCGCCCGCGCAGTTTGTACTGAATTAAAAGCTGAGTGTAGTTTTGCTAACCAGTCATTTGATAGTTTGATCCCAAGCCTAAAGTTCCGCCGTTATGATGCTGCAATTGCAGCAATGGACGTAACGCCAGCACGTCAAAAACAAGTTGATTTTTCTGATATTTATTATGAAAACTCAGCGGTACTTGTGGCTGAAAAAGGTAAATACAATGTGGTTGCTGATTTAGCAGGTAAAGCAGTAGGTGTACAAAATGGTACATCACACCAAGCTTACATGACAGATACTTATGCAGATGAAAAAGTATTATTACTTAACTTCCCATCATACCAAAAAGCATTTTTAGACCTTAAAAATGGTCGTATAAATGGTGTATTTTCAGACTCTGCAGTAGCGCACGATTGGTTAACTAAGCACAGTGGTGGTAACTACGAAACTGTGGGTAAAGCCGTCACTGATGCGAAATACTTTGGTGCTGGTTTTGCTATCGCAGTGCGTAAAGGTAATACTGAATTATTAGCTAAATTGAACAAAGGTTTACAAACGATTAAAGCGAACGGTACTTACGATAAGATTTACGCAAAATACTTTGCTAAATAACTGATAGCAGTGTTTAATCTCGGCCTGAGTTGCATTGCAACATCAGGGGATAGCCAAGTTATTGTAATAACGAGATAATTCATTTTAAAGTGCCTTCTAGGGGCACTTTTTGTTTTTACGTCCGGAGTTTTTATGGATCTTTTGCAGCTTCAATTATTATTGGATGCAACAAAAATCACCCTTGGCCTCGCGCTAACATCATTATTGGTTGGCTTGGTTCTTGCTATTTTATTCTGTGTTGCTGAAATGCAAAAGAACCCACTGATTGCCAAGCCGGTTAGCTTATTTGTTACTGTATTACGTGGTTTACCTGAGATATTGATTGTATTTTTCATTTTCTTTGGTGGTACGCACATCCTATTTCGATTAACCGATGAATACTATGACATTAGTCCGTTTTGGAGTGGTGTAGTGGCATTGTCGTTAATTTTTGCGTCTTATGCATCACAAACATTACGTGCGGCTATTCAATCGGTGCCGAAAGGTCAACAACAAGCAGCACAAGCGCTTGGCATGGGGCCTATGCGTTGTTTTCTGCGTATTACCTTACCGCAAGCATGGCGTTTAGCATTACCGGGTTTAGGCAATCAGTGGATGGTACTGCTAAAAGATACTGCGTTAGTCTCCTTAATTGGTGTGACGGACTTAATGAAACAAGCTGATTTGTTATCAGGTAGTACCTATAAGCCCTTCACCTTTTTGGTCGCGGCAGCAGCGATTTATCTGATTATAACTTTGATTAGTCAATGGTTGTTAAAGCACTTTGATAATTACATTAATCGTTTTGATGCCGGAGTAGCAAAATGACGTTAGATCACTTCTGGTTATTATTTAATGGTTTGAGCACCACCCTTGAAATTACTTTTTTCAGCTTATTGTTTGGGTCTATGATAGCGGCGTTGTTAACGCTGGCGATGATCAATAAGATCCCTGGATTAAACTTATTATCACGGACTATTATTTTGGTCTTT
Source organism: Moritella viscosa (assembly GCF_900120065.1). Lineage (NCBI taxonomy): Bacteria > Pseudomonadati > Pseudomonadota > Gammaproteobacteria > Alteromonadales > Moritellaceae > Moritella > Moritella viscosa. The sequence goes on along the minus strand of NZ_FPLG01000087.1, from coordinate 51,284 downwards.
ACCGGTACCCCGTTATTGATTCAAATCTTTTTGGTATACAGTGGTCCATCACAGTTTGAGTGGATCAAAGACAGCTTCTTATGGGATTACCTGCGTCAGGCTAAAATTTGCGCGATTATTGCGTTATCGTTTAATACGGCGGCGTATTCATCGTTACTCTTTAAAGGTGCGATTGAATCGGTACCACGTGGTGAATGGGATGCATGTAAAGCCCTCGGCATGAACCGCTGGCAGACACTAGCTGTTATCGTGCCACATGCGATACGCCGGGTATTACCGTCTTATTCTAATGAAGTAATTTTGGTACTCAAAGGTACATCATTAGCCAGCTCGATCACGATTATGGATGTGATGGGTTATGCCAATCAAATCAATGGTCAAACCTATGATGCATTAATGGCCTTTTCTGCAGCGGGTATTATCTACTTAGGCATGAATGGTATCTTGGTATTAATCTTTAAACAACTAGAGAAAAAAGCCCTCGCGTTCCAATCTTAATTTCTGCATTAGTTGCTTACTGATATTGTTATTGATACCGATATCAGTGAGCAAATTGTATTATTTCACCTGAAAGTGAATCGCTAATAGATAGAAAGCGAAACTCTTAAAACCCATACGTAATTCATTTATTTACCGTGCATATTCGTGTTGTTAATTGTTTTTTAATCAATGTTGCAGTAAGGTAGCAGTGATTAAAGGAATGTGTGAATATTGTATTCTACATAAACAATTAAGATAATGGAGACGTCTATGAAAGTTGCTGTATTAGGTGCTGCTGGTGGTATCGGTCAAGCTTTAGCCCTACTTTTGAAAACTCAACTACCTGCTGGTTCAGATTTATCACTATATGATATCGCACCAGTAACTCCAGGTGTTGCTGTTGATTTAAGCCATATCCCTACAGACGTTACTATTGCTGGTTTTGCTGGTACAGATCCTACAGATGCACTTGTTGGTGCTGACGTTGTACTTATCTCTGCGGGTGTTGCTCGTAAGCCAGGCATGGACCGTTCAGATTTATTTAATATCAATGCTGGCATTATCAAAAACTTAGCCGCTAAATGTGCTGAAGTATGTCCAAATGCATGTATCGGTATTATTACTAATCCTGTTAACACTACTGTGCCAATCGCTGCTGAAGTACTTAAGCAAGCGGGTGTTTACGATAAGCGTAAACTATTCGGTATTACGACGCTGGATGTTATCCGTTCTGAAACTTTTGTAAGTGAGCTTAAAGGCATTTCACTTGCTGACGTTGAAGTGCCGGTTATCGGTGGTCATTCAGGTGTCACTATTCTTCCGTTACTTTCTCAAGTTAAAGGTGTTGAATTTACAGCAGAAGAAATTGCGACGCTAACACCACGTATTCAAAATGCTGGTACTGAAGTTGTTGAAGCTAAAGCGGGTGGCGGTTCTGCGACACTTTCTATGGGTCAAGCAGCAGCACGTTTCGGTCTTTCTCTTGTTCGCGCACTACAAGGTGAAGAAGGTATCGTTGAATGTACTTATGTTGACGGTGGCTCTGAGCACGCAACGTTCTTCGCACAACCTGTACTACTAGGTAAGAACGGCGTTGAAGAAGTATTAGCATACGGTGACTTAAGCGAATTTGAAACGAACGCACGCGATGCAATGCTAGAAGAACTAAAAGCGAACATCACATTAGGTGAAGAATTCGTTGCTGGTTAATCATTACATTTAGCCTGTTAGGTTAAAGATGATGACAATTGAAACCCAAGTTATTTTTAACTTGGGTTTTTTTATTTAAGAAAGCGACACATCGGTCGATATAACTGTTACTACAGTAGTTATTATCGCGCAAATTTTTTAGGTTGATTGATATGTTTATAACACCGACAGCTAGGTTAACGACAATTTGTCATTATGTGAAAGCTGCATTATTAGTCATGGCGACGAGTGTGTCTTTGGCCGTTGTAATGCCAGTCTTTGCAGAAGAAAGTGTCAAGACTGTCGTGTTTAGCAAACCAGTTGGTGAAAAAGAGCAACGTATTACCGACAGTGGAGAACGTGCTGTTGCAGCGGAGAAAGCAGGTAAAACAGCATCTGCATTCAGCGAATATCCCAGTGCGATAGAGCTATATAGTGATGATGAACTCAATCAATTAATTGCAGAAAATACCCACCTTAAAAGGGTACGTGCAGATGAGTGCCAACTCGTTGCTGATATTAAAGCGCGTGCTGAATTAGTAAGGCTACCTACTTATCAATTTCTATGGGGTGACATGTTAGCCTGGGGTGTGTGTGTTGATAAAAATGCCGAACTTGGTATTTATTATATGCGTGCAGCAGCAAGACAGGGTCAACCTCGAGCATTAGAACAACTGGGGCGTTACTATGTACAAGGGAAATTTGTGCAGCAAGATATCGAGCGTGCTGTACCGTTATTTGAACAATCTGCTAAATTAGGTTTTTTACCGGCGAAAATACAATGGGCCGAGTTATTAATTCAAGGTTACGGTAGTCCTTATGATTATCAAATGGCTTACAGTTATTTATATAATACTGTGACGGCTGATGTTAAGATGCACAAAAAATTAACCCAGTTATTAGCACAATTAGAAAACTTAATGCCTGAACGTGTGGTTACAGCAGCAAAGAATGCCGCTAAATATCAGTAAGCATGACGAATTAAGTACCTCATTGAAGCTAACTGAATAGTCAATTAGAGTTAGATTAGATTCGATCCTGCGTTCATTTGGCACTATCCTTCTCGTATACCGACTTACTTATGGTACAAAACTGTATCCTGACGTAGTTTGGGTATATAATCTGACCGTTATTTCCTCCAATTTGGACCTTCTATGAGTAAAGACCCTTTCCACTCGCGTGAGCAGGAAAAATATAATAATCCTATTCCTAGTCGAGAATTCATTCTTGATTATCTTCGTAGCCTAGATAAGCCGATTAATCGTGAGCAAATATTTGCCGGATTAACGTTACAAGGCGAAGAACACGAAGAAGCTTTACGTCGTCGCTTACGTGCGATGGAGCGTGATGGGCAGTTGGTTTTCTGTCGTAACAGAACTTATGCACTACCTGAACGCTTAGATTTGCTGGAAGGTTTGGTATTGGGTCACCGCGATGGTTTTGGCTTCTTCCGTCCTGATGATGGTGGTAAAGATTTATTTATCTCTATCCGTCAAATGTCGACGTTATTCCATGGCGACCGTATTCTTGCACAACCTGTAAAAGAAGAGTTTAAAGGCCGTAAAGAAGCGCGTTTCGTGCGTTTATTAGATGCTGAACCACTGCAACTTGTTGGTCGTGTTTATTTGGAAAAAGGTATTGCCTTTGTACGTCCAGATGACAGCCGTATTAAACAAGAAATACGCATTAGTGATGAAGAACGTCTCGGTGCTCGTGCTGGTCAAATGGTTGTGACTGAAATTGTAAAACGTCCAACTTATAACTTGCCTGCGTTAGGTAAAGTGATCGAGATACTGGGTGAAAATATGGCACCTGGCATGGAAATCCAAGTGGCGATCCGTACGCATGATATTCCGCATGTATGGCCAGAACATATTCTTGATGACATGGCAAAATTGTCACCAGAAGTCCCTGAAGATGCGAAACTAAATCGTGTTGATTTACGTGATCTACCGTTGTTAACGATTGATGGCGAAGATGCGCGAGATTTCGATGATGCTGTATTCTGTGAACGTAAAAAAAGCGGTGGCTGGCGTTTATGGGTAGCAATTGCAGACGTAAGTTCGTACGTGCAAACTAATTCAGATTTAGATTTAGAAGCACAAGGCCGTGGTAACTCGGTTTACTTCCCTGAGCAAGTAGTTCCTATGCTGCCAGAAGTATTATCGAATGGTTTATGCTCACTGAATCCACATGTTGACCGTTTATGTATGGTTTGTGAAATGACCATTTCTGATGCTGGTCGTTTATCGGGTTATAAATTTTACGAAGCTGTGATGAACTCACATGCGCGTTTAACGTATACCAAAGTAGCTAATATTCTTGATGGTGATACTGAACTTCGTGATGAATACGAAGCGGTAGTACCACATCTTCACGAATTACATAACATGTATAAAGTGTTGAAAAAAGCACGTTCTGAACGTGGTGCCATTGAATTTGAAACGTTAGAAACGCGTTTTGTATTTAATGAACATCGTAAAATAGATAAGATCGTACCGGTAGTACGTAACGATGCGCATAAACTGATCGAAGAATGCATGATCTTAGCGAACGTTGCATCGGCACGTTTTGTTAGCAAGCATAAAGCTGCGGCATTATTACGTGTGCATGATACACCGGGTGAAGAAAAACTGGTTAACTTCAGAAGTTTCTTAAGTGAGACGGGTCTAGAGCTAAAGGGTGGTTTGAAACCAACCCCGCTAGATTACGCTGATTTGATTAGCCGAATTCAAGATCGTCCGGATAAAGAACTTATCCAAACAATGCTACTACGCTCAATGAAACAGGCTGTATATCAAGCAGAAAATAACGGTCACTTTGGTTTAGCATTAACTGCGTATGGTCACTTTACATCACCAATTCGTCGTTATCCAGATTTAGTCTTACACCGTGCGATCAAGTTTGAAATTGCTAATCAAGCGGCAGTTAAAGCAGGTAAACCCTTAACGAAACGCTGGACTAGCACAGGTGGTTATTGTTACCAAGTATCGGATGTTGAGACACTCGGAGAGCATTGCTCATTAACAGAGCGTCGTGCCGATGATGCAACGCGTGATGTGTCAGATTTCTTGAAGTGTGAATACATGCAAGATCATCTTGGTGATACATTTGAGGGTGTGATCGCAGCGGTAACGGGCTTTGGTTTCTTTGTGCGTATTAAAAATCTTAACATCGATGGTTTAGTACACGTGTCTAGTTTACGTGGTGATTACTATAATTTCGATGGTAGTCGTCAAACGCTACGTGGAGAATCAAGTGGTGTTGAATATCGTATTGGTGATCAAGTTGAGGTGAAAGTCTTAGCGATCAACATGAATGATAAGAAGATTGATCTTGAGCTAGCGGGTGCAGTAACACACAGTCGTCGCAGTAAACGTAAACCCGCAGAATTTTCAGGTAAACGTAAACCTGAAGGTGCAAAAGCGAAGCCGAACAAAAAGACTAAATTAAAGTTAAAAACTAATAGTGATGTAGTGGTAAGTGCGGCTGATAAAGCACGCGTTGCTGCCAAGCTACAGCCTCAAACAGGCGATGCTGTTGAAAAAGGCACATCACCGGTTGATGCCGTTAAGCCGAAAGGCAAGACTAAGCCAGCAAAGAAAAAAGTAAAAGCCAAGGCTAAATCACGTCCGGGCAGAGCTGAACGTTCAAAGCAAAAAGCTAATAAATAGTAATGGTAATAATAGTAACAAGGTAGAGAGATAGAATGAGCAGTGAACTAATTTTCGGTATTCATGCAGTTAAATCATTATTGGAGCATGAACCAGAGCGCTTCATTGAAGTATATGCATTAAAAGGACGTGAAGATGATCGTCTAACACCATTAATAGCAGAATTAAATGATATTGGTATTGCAGTGCAATTGGTTAACCGTAACACACTGGATAAGAAGTGTGACGGCGGCCGTCATAACGGTGTATTAGCGCGCGTTAAAGAAGGTAAAAAACTAAATGAATCTGATCTTGATACGTTACTAAACCGTATTGAAGAAAAAGAAGAACAGCCATTATTACTAATTCTTGATGGTGTTACTGATCCGCACAACCTAGGTGCTTGTTTACGTAGTGCAGATGCGGCCGGTGTTCATGCTGTTATTGTGCCTAAAGATAAGTCTGTACAACTGACATCTGTGGTGCGTAAAGTAGCGTGTGGCGCAGCAGAAACAGTGCCACTGATTGCAGTAACAAACCTTGCACGTACTATGCGTGAGCTACAAGAACGTCGTATCTGGATTGTGGGTACTGCGGGCGAAGCTACACAAGATTTATACCAGCCTAAGTTAACTGGTCCATTAGCTATTGCGATGGGTGCGGAAGAGAAAGGTCTGCGTCGTCTAACGCGTGAACATTGTGATGAACTAATTAGCATCCCAATGGCGGGTAGTGTTTCAAGCTTGAACGTATCAGTAGCTACTGGTATTTGTTTGTTTGAAGTTGTACGTCAACGTCAGGCTAAATAATCCTAGACTCTTGTTTAGTCAGTCGGTTTAACCAATCGGTTTTACAACAATGAGTTGATATAAAAAAAAGCGTCCAATCAATGGACGCTTTTTTATTAACTCTTTTTTATGAATTAAAGTTTTTACCGACTATAGTTTGCTGCGTGATGGTATTACTTAGCTTAATGCGCTTGCGATTAAGCATCCATTACGTCTGAGGCTTCACTTTTACCGTCACTATCTATATGCGCTTCGCTACTCGCAATTTTACGGCCTCTTGGCATCTTCACAACTAATGTTTTAGCTAAGTCATCATGTAGGCAGCGGCGTTGATCACCTCTAAAAATCGCCAAGAAATTACTGATTGTAATTACAAAACCAAAGAGTGGTAGATAAGCGACAATCCAAAATGGCAGGTAACGCTTAAGGATAATATCTTGTAAGCTGAGGCGTTGGCCATTTTCACCCACTACCGCAATTCCAACAATGCGTTTACCTAGGGTTTGACCATATTCTTTAAGTAGGTAACTGTTTAGCGCCATGAATAACACAATCTCAAGTAAAGATACTTTGACTTGAGTGGCAAAGGAAATTGTAAAGTTTTCATCGATACCGGCACTTAAATTCAGTAAATCAAAACCGAGAATAAACGGGACTAACATTACAGTCGGAAAAATAACTTTATCTAATATTGCTGCTTGAAAGCGTTGAGCTAACGTAGCAAGTTCAACATATTGACGTGATGACGAAGGTTCAGGTTGCATATGACTTCTATAAATTAGTTAGTTAACTGGATTCAGACATAGATGATAATCAATCCTTAGCGTAATAATCAAGATTTACTCGCACTTATTTATGAATCTAAGTTTTAATACACAGCGTAAATAATATTGTTATTATGCTTGATGATTTTAATTTTAGTATACGGGATTGATTATGACTTGGATGTGTTATCGGTTTAGCGAGTTGTCGAGTTTACAACTCTATGATGTATTGCAATTACGTGCGGCTATCTTTGTTGTCGAGCAAGATTGCGTTTATCAAGATATTGATGGTTTAGATATGCATCCAGATACGCGTCATATTCTGCATTATAGTACGACGGGTGAGTTACTTGCTTATTTGCGTATTTTAGCCCCAGGTGTCAGTTATCCTGATGTGGCTATTGGTCGAGTGGTTACTGCTGCATCGGCACGTGGTCAAGGTCTTGGTCATCAGTTATTAGAGTGCGGTATTAATGCGGCCAAATCAGCATGGCCTGAGCAAGATTTATACCTTTCTGCACAAGCCCATTTACAGCATTATTATCAAGGCTACGGATTTACGAGCGTGACGGTAGAATATTTGGAAGATGGAATACCCCATGTTGGTATGCGCTGGAAAACGAGTGTTGGGTATTCGAAAAGCTCATAACAAATAAGACTAATAACAAGCACGATAGCATGTAAGGTGATAATGTTTTTATCATAACAACTCCTTGTTTAACATTGATAAACTTCAGTTATTTTTATTTTTAATACTTTATTTAATAGGCCACATATTATTCGCTATTTTTGACAGTTTGATGATAAAGCTAAAAATCAGTATTTGTTATTAACGCTTTAACTTATCAACAGTTAAACGATTGGTTTTGACTAATACTTTAGACTGAATGTGAAATTTGCTGTCACCATAGAATAGTTTTTTACTATTATCTGTGTTTGCTAGTTGAATTATCCGCTGTGGCACTATATAATTCGCGGTCTCAAAATTAGTCAATTTTCTATACGTTCCTTGCCTCGATGGACCGACTAAGCCAGAGCCGAGGCTGATTAAACCCGTGAGGAGCTTACGATGCGTCATTACGAAATCGTATTTATGGTTCACCCAGATCAAAGTGAACAAGTTTCAGGCATGATCGAGCGTTACAGCGCTGTAATCACTGAAGCAAATGGTACTATCCACCGTCTAGAAGACTGGGGTCGTCGCCAATTAGCATACCCAATCAACAAACTTCATAAAGCTCACTATGTTCTTATGAACATTGAAGCTGGCCAAGATGTTATTGATGAGCTAGAAAATAACTTCCGCTTTAACGACGCAGTGATCCGCAACATGATCCTACGTACTAAAGGTGTAGTTACTGAAGCTTCTCCAATGGCTAAAGCTAAAGAAGAACGCCGTGAAGCGCCTGTTGCTACTGAAGCACCAGCTGCTAAATAATAGCGTTTTAGCTATAGGTATTTGTTTATTGGATAGCATTTAGTTATCCAATTATTTGAGAAGATTTTAGGAGATTTTAATTATGGCACGTTTTTTCCGTCGTCGTAAATTCTGTCGTTTCACTTCTGAAGGTGTTACGGAGATTGATTATAAAGATATCGCTACGTTAAAAAACTACGTAACTGAAAGCGGTAAAATTGTACCAAGTCGTATTACTGGCACACGTGCTAAGTACCAACGTCAACTTGGTCGTGCGATTAAACGCGCACGTTACTTGTCTCTACTTCCATACACTGACTTACATAAGTAAGCTATTGTTTGGTCGTCAAGACTAACTCTATATTTTTGAGGAAAGGTAATGAAAGTAATTTTATTAGACAAGATCGCTAAATTAGGTGCATTAGGCGAGACTGTTAACGTTAAAGCTGGTTATGCTCGTAACTTCCTTTTACCGAAAGGTAAAGCGGTTCTAGCAACTAAAGCAAACGTAGAATCTTTCGAAGCACGTCGTGCTGAACTAGAAGCTAACGTAGCTGCTGTTAAAGCAACTGCTGAAGCTAAAGCTGCAACAATCAACGCTCTAGAAGCTGTTGTAATTGCAACTAAAGCTGGTGACGAAGGTAAGATTTTCGGTTCTATCGGTACTCGTGACATCGCTGATGCGATCGTTGCTGCTGGTGTTGAAGTTGCTAAAAGTGAAGTTCGTCTTCCTGAAGGCGCTTTACGTACTCTTGGTGCGTTCGAAATCAGCATCCAAGTACACAGCGAAGTATTCGCTACAGTGAACTTAGAAGTTGTAGCTGAAGCTTAATTTAAAGTTTAACTTTAGATTAATCTCAGTATAAAGCCATGGTGTATACCATGGCTTTTTTTATGCCTGTAATTTGAGGACATCACTATTTTGGGTAGCCAGTGATGGTACGAATAGACTGGTATAAAGGTTGTAACTGTTTATACATCTTTAGATAGACTTGGTTATAAAGTGCATCATAAGTCGCGACGATCTCTGGCTGCGGTTGAAAGACTTTATTTACTCGTGTCATTCCTGAAATTGCCTGATCAAAGTCGGCATAAATACCGAGCCCAACTGCAGTAACAATCGCAGCCCCTAATCCCGATGTTTCGAATGTATGTGGGCGTTCTGCTGGCATATTAAAAATATTGGCCGTTAATTGCATCGCGACATCACTTTGAGAACCGCCTCCTGATACCCGCAACGTGGTTATTTTTACCTTGTTACGTTTACTGATACGTTCTTTACCTTCTCGTAATGAATAGGCAAGTCCTTCTAATATCGCACGATAGATATGGGTACGGGTATGTACATCACCAAAACCAATAATACCGCCTTTGGCTTCAGGTCCGGGATCGCGTGCGCCAGGTGTCCAATAGGGTTGTAACATCAGCCCCATAGAACCGGCTGGAATTTTTGCGACTAAGCGATCGAATAATACTTCTGGTGCGATACCTTCAGCATCTGCGAGATGTTGTTCTCGTAAACCAAACTCTTTTTTAAACCAACTGATTAGCCAAAAACCACGATAAATCATGACCTCTGAAGAATAGTGACGGGGTATCGCGGAAGGAAATGGCGGTAAATGTGGGGTGGCTTCCACGTATTTTTCTGTGGTGATATTAATCGTAGCGGTAGTGCCATAACTTAAACACGCGATGTGAGGGCGGTTACCACCAGAGCCGATAATTTCGCAAGCTTTGTCTGATGCCGAGGCTATCACAGGTAACCCAGCTGGAATCCCTGTATAGGCCGCCGCACCTTCGGTAACATGACCAATAAGTTCACCGGGTTCAATGAGTTTAGGTAACATTTTCGGATCTATCGCTAGCATATTCCAGCGCCAATCTGATTTTTTTAACCACGCTAATTTTTTATAATCAAACGGAATATAGCCAACTTGGCTACCGATTGAATCAACTATGTTATCGGTGAACTTATAATTTAGAAAGCCTGATAACAGTAAGTATTTGGATGTATCGCGCCATATGTCGGGTTGATTCTGACGGATCCAAATCGCTTGTGATTTTTCTTGAAAGCGCTGAATAATATCCTCAACACGGGCAATGTTAAATAACCAGTTCCAAGGCCATTGAATATTCTCTTGTTGCGCATGACGTTGATCTAACCAGATGATCGCCGGTCGTAATGGTTTACCTTCCGCATCGAGATTGATCACTGTGCCACGTTGGGTGGTGATCGACATGCCTACTATGTCTTGTTTATTGATCTCAGGGAATTGCTTAAGATCTTGCCAAAGTAAATCACAGGCCTGTTTGACGGCTAGCCAGTAGTAATCAGGATCCTGCTCTGCCCAACCTGGTTGCGCTGAAAAGTAGGGGGTGATCACTTGCTGTCCTTTGGCGATCAAATTTCCTTGGTTATCAAAAAGCAGTGCGCGAACACTTTGGGTTCCATTATCAATACTTAACAAATAGCGTTGCTGCTCCGATGCTAAAGGTAATGATGTTGGAGTACGACTATCCATGTAAATTATCTCCGACTGAGCTAGCTTGCCACAACGTGAGGTGAGCTATCGTTATGTTTTGGTAAACAATGACTATGCTTTGGCAAACTATAGTAACGCTGAATTATGGTTTGATAGCGACCGACTTCGTGTTGCCATTGCGCTTCATTCCAGTGTAACGCTGCTTGGCAAAGCGGCTGTAATTGCACGAATAACTGTTCTCCACCTTTTGGCAATAATAGCCCGATACGACAACGACGTAGTAATAAATCATCAAGATGAATCACCATTTCGTGCTGTAGTATCCACTTTAGTTCAGCAAATAATGTATTTGTGCTACCAATCAACTTGAGATCACCGTGAGTGGCGTTATTGATCAAATGACTATAGTGGTTACCATACTGACTTTTTAAACGCTGTATTTGCTGCGGGGTCAAGATACTGTCGATTGGCTTAACTTTGATCGGTTGAAATAGTTTAGCTGCTTGTAACTCGATGAGATTTATATCTGGTAAGTAATGCTGCGCGACCTTTAATACATCGAGAGCGATTAACCTGAAGGTGGTGAGCTTACCGCCTGCGACACTGATCAAACCTTGTTCATTCCAGATAGAATGTTCACGTTTTTCATCTGACGGTTTGGTATTTTTTACCTTACTTCTGGTATTGGCAGTGCTATTTGTACTATTACTGACTACAGGCCGGATCCCAGCGTAGGTTGATATCACATCGGCTTCGCTAATATTAGCTTGCGGAAACTGCCTGTTGATCCCGGTAAGTAAATAATCAACTTCGCTTTGGCTAATGCAAGGTTGTTGATCTAAATCGCTGTTATGATCAAGATCTGTAGTACCAATCACAGTACTATTCTCCCAAGGAAAAGCAAAGATAGGACGCTTGTCTTCAGGGTGGAAGTAGCTAACCGAATAGGCGAGTGGTAAGCGCCAGCTTGGGATAATTAAATGACTGCCTCGCAATGGCCTAATCGCTTTTTTAGCTTGCAGTTGCTGGCGTAATTTGTCAGTCCAAGGACCCGTTGCATTGATTACCACGTTGGCTTTTAAGCTAAATACTTGTCCAGATACCTGATCAGATACTTTAATGCCAGTGACTCTATCGGCGGTTTTAATCAGATGCTCTGCGCTGAGATAATTGATGGCACGACCACCAAGTTCTTGCGCTTCTTGTAATACCCGCATGACCAAACGAGCATCGTCAGTGACTGCATCGGCAAACTGTGTTGCACCCTGCAATTTGTTCTGTTCAATCCCTGGGACATGAAAGTCACCAATGCCTTGATTAATATAACTATGATTACGTTTCCCACCAATCCAATCATAGATGGTCAGCAAGCTATTAAACACAAAGGGGCCTGGAAATTGAGATTTATAATGGCCCATCAAAAATTGCAGAGGGTTGACTAAACCGGGTAACTCGTTAAGCAGTTTTTCACGTTCAGTCACGGCATCTTTGGTCATATTATATTGACCACTACCAAGATAACGCAGACCGCCGTGTACCATTTTTGAAGACTTGCTGGATGCACCCCAAGCAAAATCTTGTTGCTCAACTAATAATACTTTCAGTCCAGCTTGGCTGGCACTTAACAATATGCCAGCCCCCGTGATTCCCCCACCAACAACAATCATATCCCAAACAGTATTATCAGCAGTTTGTTGGATCTGAGATAGATGCTGTTTACGACTCAAGCTGGTTAATATATGGTTCATATTACCTCCTAGCTGACCTGTTCTTGATGTTGTGTGCTATCACTGTTTGATTGCGCACTCAGTGTTGATGTTTGTTGTGGTACGACTGCTGATGCTGGTTTTGATGCAATGAGGCAATGTGGATTCATTATTTGCTGTGGATCAAATGTGTCGCACAAAGACTGAATAGCTTTGAGCGTCAATTCTCCTTTCTCTGTAGTTAAGTAAGGTTGGTGATCTTTACCGACGCCATGCTGATGGCTAATGGTGCCTTGGTTGTTAACGATGATCTCTGAGGTGGTATGTTTTAACTTTGCCCATTGCGCTAAAGTTTGCTGGTAATTGTCACCGGCTTTGAAAATATAAGTGGTGTAAATACTAGAGCCCTGTTGGTAAAAATGAGACAGATGAGTAAACACATGCATTTGTGGTGAGCCAGCAGTTGGATCCTGATTTAATACTGTGCGTAGATTGGTTTCTATTTTGGTTAATAGATTATCGACGTTATGCCAGTCAGTTGCTGTTTCTAGGGTATCAACGACATAGCCTTTTTGCCATAACGCTTCGCGGAAGTAGGGCATGGTAAAGCGTTTTTCAGCCCATTTATTACCCATGAATGACCCTGTGTATAATCCTTGGTATGCTTTGGTGATCTTTTTTAGTTGCTTTAATGCGCTGCGACATTGGAACTTGGTCCCTGTTAAGCCAAATGTCATCATGCATTTACCTTCTTTTACCCCAAATGCAACGAGGGCTTTTTCGAGTAAGGCTATTTGTTTTTCGTGTCCGGCTAAGGCGAGTTGGGTTTCGGTCTCGATAGCATTGCTTAAACGCAGCATAGACAGTTGTATATCGGATTGGACGAGTGTTTTTGCTGCTTCTTTGGCTTGCTGCCAACTCGGGAAGAAGGTCACGTAAAAGTTCTCTTGTGCTGCGAGTTTACGCACACGGACTTTGACTTCAGATAAGATACCAATACGGCCTTCTGAGCCCATTAACAATGCTTTAATATCAGGGCCAGCTGCCGAAGCGGGGAAAGTTGGAATATTTAGTCGACCTACAGGGGTGATTACTTCACCTCCGGCAAATAGTTCTTCAATGCGGCCATAACGTAAAGACTGTTGACCACTCGATCGCGTGACTACCCAGCCGCCAATGGTTGAAAGTTCGAAAGATTGCGGGAAGTGCCCTAAAGTATAACCTTGCGCACGTAACTGTGCTTCGACTTGTGGTCCCGGTGTTCCTGCGCCAAATGTGGCGAGCTGGCTTTCGGTATCGAGTGCAATGAGCCGATTCATACGCCCCATATCGACAGTTAAAATAGCGTGTTCGGATGCAAATGGGTTGATATGACCTGCTACACTGGTACCGCCACCATAGGGGATGACGAGGATATTGTGTTGTTGACAAAAGTGAAGGATCTCGACTAAATCATCACTGTTTTCTGGAAAGGCGACGCCATCCGGGAAATATTCAAAATCACCACTGCGCATGGCTAACCAGTCCGGTAAACTCTGCCCCCTAGCGTGACGAATACGTACTTCAGAATCGAGATTAAATAACGGGTGTTTGGGCAACCGGGAGGCTGGTACTTGTTTCATCACCTCCTCAAGCTGCGCATCGATGAGTGGTGTTGTTGCCCCTACTTTTGAAAGTAAAAATGCATCAGCAGTACTCGGTAGATCTAATTTATTGGCTTCATCGCCCCAACCATTCCAACGTTTCATAATCTCATCTTCCTCTGTAATATTACGGTATGTCATCTAGTTTAGATGTAAAGTACGGTTGATAGCATTGTCGTATTAAGCCAACATAAGTATCAAATTAGGACTAACTCACAATACCTCAGGGTAAAGCTCGTTATACTCATAAATACGTATTGAATAAGGATGATTCAGTTATGGTAGGGCTAGGTTCAGTATCAGTGCCAGTAATAAAGCAGTATTTACGCTATGTGGAAACGTTGGATATCGATGTACCGGCGTTATTGTCACGCAGTAATATCACTGTGGCAACACTTGCCCAAGAAAGTGAGCGTATCGCTGGTGAGCAATTACAGGCATTTTTGGCCAACCTTATTATAGCTACTGATGACCCCTTATTCGGATTGAAAAGTGGTGCCTTTGTTGAGCCGAGCTCGTACAGTGTACTGGGTTATATCACGATGACGTGTGCGACGCTTGAGCAAGCACTTGAACGTATCCAACCTTATGAAAAATTGGTGGGCGACATGGGCGTAACTTCAATTAATTATCAATCTAAGCAGCTATGTATCAATTGGCATTGTGCTTATACATTTGAAGATGTGCGGGATCAAATGGTCGATAATGTATTTGCTTCTTGGCTTGCTTATGTTCGCTGGTTGTCAGGGCAAGATTTAGGGCCGTTGGAAGTACACCTGCAACGAGCAGCACCAGCGCCAGAACTTATACATCACTATCAGCAGGTATTTTCTTGTCCAGTACTATTTTCACAACCAAGTAATAGTCTTATTTTGCCGCGTGAATATCTTGATATTCCGTTACGGCAACCTGATCATAATTTATTGAAAACCCTTGAGTTACATGCCGCTGGACAAGTTTCTGCCCTTGGTGATACACACAGTTTTAGTGTCCAAGTTAAAGATATTATTCGTATTTTATTATCGAAGGGCATTACCCGCAAAGATATGGTCGCTGGGCAGTTAAACATGAGTGAAAGAACACTACAGCGGAAATTGCAGCAAGAGCAAACCAGTTATCAGAAATTATTGGATGAGGCGCGTTTATCACTGGCTCAGCAGTATTTAATTGAAACACAGATGGCGGTAGATGATATTGCCATGCAGTTAGGATTTAGTGAAGCGCGTTCTTTTTTTCGTAGTTTTAAGCGTTGGACAGGAAAAACACCGAGCGTTTATAGAGAGTGTAGTTCACAAAAATTAAGTTAAGTCAGCCATTTATAGTCCCAATACTTTCATTTTTCGAGTATGAGGTCTAATATTTGTAAAAATAATAAAATTAACCCTTACACTGCTTCAAAGCAGGATGCAATTAGTGAGTATATGATGAAAAAAATTACAACAATGATCGTTGCGTTAGCATGTTTAGTACCTTCTTTATCTATGGCTGCGGGTGATGTTGCTGCTGGTAAAGCCAAAGCAGTCGTGTGTGCAGCTTGTCATGGTGCGTCAGGTATTTCTGCTGTTCCTATGTACCCAAATTTAGCGGGTCAGAAAGAAATGTATTTAGTTAATGCATTAAAAGCATACAAAGCGGGTCAACGTACTGGCGGTATGGCACCTGTGATGGGAGGTCAAGCTGCCGCACTATCTGATGCTGATATTAATAACGTAGCAGCGTATTTCTCAAGCCTTAAATAGTATTGAGTTAACCGTTACGTTAATAAGCACATAAGCCTCATTGTGGGGCTTTTTTATTAACCAAAAAATTAGCAAACGATTTCTTCATATAAATTTTTCCCACTTCTCTGGTTATTTCATTTCCCCTACAGGGATATTTTTAGGATAATGGTTAATCACACTAAATTTCGTGAGTGCTAGCATGGCCGAAAAACGTCAAAACCAGTTTCAAAATCAGTTTTCAAAAGATAAAAATAGAAAAGACAGTGCTGTTGATGCGCTAAAAGTGCCGCCGCATTCGTTTGAGGCTGAGCAATCGGTTTTAGGTGGCTTATTCATTGATAATGAAGCCTGGGATCGTGTAACCGAATTTATTGTAGCAAAAGATTTTTACAGTCGCCCACATCAACTTATCTTCGAAGCAATGGCAAAGCTGGTGGACCAACATATTCCACTGGATATTATTACCGTTTCCGAATGGCTAGATAATGAAGAATTACTTGATGATGCAGGTGGTTTTGCGTATCTGGGTGATATTGTTAAGAATACCCCAAGTGCGTCAAACATTACTGCTTATGCCAACATTGTGCGTGAACGAGCTGTGATACGTGAACTTATTGCGGTAGCCAGCGATATCAGTGAATCAGGTTATGAGCCACAAGGGCGTAAAAGTACCGACCTACTTGATTTAGCGGAAAGCAAAGTATTCCAAATTGCAGAATCAAGACAGAGCGAAGGTCAAGGTCCGAAGAACTTAGAAAGCGTATTGCAAGAAACTGTTGATAAAATTGAAGAGCTTTATCAAACTCCGCATGATGGTGTGACGGGGGTTGCGTCGGGTTATAATGATCTTGATGCCATGACCACCGGCTTCCAACCATCAGATTTGATTATTGTCGCAGCTAGGCCATCTATGGGTAAAACGACTTTTGCGATGAATTTATGTGAGCACGCGGCGTTAAATCAAGATAAACCAGCGGTTATTTTTTCACTAGAAATGCCTGCGGAACAGATTATGATGCGTATGCTCGCGTCACTCGGTAAAATTAACCAAACCAAAGTACGTACTGGTCAATTAGATGATGATGATTGGGCGCGTTTGTCTGCGACCATGAAGAGCATGCTTGAGCAGGGGAAAATGTACATTGATGACAGTTCTGGTTTGACTCCGACCGAAGTACGCTCGCGATCACGTCGTATTGCACGTGATCATGGTGGCATCAGTATGATCATGATTGACTACCTACAATTAATGCGCGTACCTGCATTAAGTGAAAACAGAACCTTGGAGATTGCCGAAATCTCTCGTTCATTGAAGTCCCTTGCTAAGGAACTTAAATGTCCTGTGATTGCCTTATCTCAGTTGAACCGCTCGTTGGAGCAACGTGCGGATAAGCGTCCAGTTAACTCAGACCTTCGTGAATCAGGCTCTATTGAGCAGGATGCCGATTTAATTATGTTTATTTATCGTGATGAAGTTTATAACGATGACTCTCCTGATAAAGGTACCGCCGAAATTATTATCGGTAAACAACGTAACGGCCCTATTGGTAAAGTTAGACTGACCTTTAATGGTCAATTCTCGCGTTTTGATAATTTTACTGGTCCTGCTTATGATGATGATTATTAAGGAATAGCTATGCGTTCAGCAACGGCTGAAATATGTTTGCAGTCATTGCAGCATAACGTTAAACAGATAAAAAAAATTGCCCCCAACAGTAAAATAATGGCTGTTGTTAAAGCAAATGCTTATGGGCATGGACTACTTGCAGTCGCAAGCGCGCTTAAAGCGGTTGATGCATTTGCAGTTGCTCGGGTTGAAGAGGCTCTCACACTGCGTAGTGGTGGTATTGTAAAACCAATCTTACTGCTTGAAGGTTTTTTTTCGACAGATGAATTACCGATCTTAGTGGCGAATAATATCCAAACATCGGTTCATATTGAACAACAACTTGATGAACTAGAGCAAGCAGATTTAGATGCCCCTATTCATGTTTGGTTGAAAATGGATACCGGTATGCATCGTTTGGGCATTCGTCCTAACAACTGTAAACGTGCAATTGAGCGATTAAAGAATAATACTAATGTAGTGCAACCAGCACGGTTAATGACGCATTTTAGTTGTGCTGATGAAGCAGATCCAAGTATCACCCAACGCCAAATTGATTTATTTGATGAATTAGTTGCTGGTGAAGAAGGTGAGCACTCTATTGCTAACTCTGCGGGGGTTTTGGCTTGGCCTGCCGCACGTCGAGAATGGATCCGTCCAGGTATTATGCTGTATGGTGTTTCACCGATGATCGGCGCTACAGCGGTAGAGCATGGTTTAAAGCCAGTGATGACCTTAACCACAGATTTAATTGCAGTACACGATATTAAAAAAGGTGAAACGACAGGTTATGGCGGTATCTGGAATGCGTCGGAAGATACACGCTTAGGCATTGTTGCTGTAGGCTACGGTGATGGTTACCCACGTATGGCGCCAGAAGGAACACCTGTATTAATTAATGGCCGTATTGTGCCGATTGTTGGCCGGGTATCTATGGATATGTTAACGGTTAATTTAGGTGCCGAATGCGAAGATAAAGTGGGTGATAAAGTGATTATGTGGGGGGCCGGTTTACCAGCAGAATTAGTGGCAGAACACATAGGAACCATTGCATATGAACTCGTAACTAAGCTTACGCAACGGGTTACACTTAAATATTTATAAAAATTAGTTGACCCTGATGCCCAGATTTTTTTTGCCAAGACCAATGAAAGTTAAGTCATATCAATGCATTATGTTATAGGTAACATAGAGTCATGAATTTAAATGCATAAAGTAGATTAAAATATGTACATTTCATCTGCAATTTACTCATTAATTACGTTATGATTAACTAGAGTTCAAGCTCTACCTTTGGATTTAATAGGGATTTAAATCTATAAAGTAACTTATTGTTTTATTTCGGAATTCATTAATAATTATAAAATTGATTTATGTGGCTAGTGGCTGCGACTAAGCTTATCTAATCTCATTTTTATCATTTAATTTGTATAGCAGTAAGAGGGGCATATGACAGATAATAATACAACACAACGAAATCTTCCTAGACAAGAAAGAAGCCTTGAAAGAGTAAAGCAAATTATTGATTCAGCAGCAGCCTTATTTGATGAGATTGGTATTGCTAATGCGACGCCTTCAGATATTGCTAAGGCATCGGGTTTAACGAGAACATCGTTATATCGTTATTTTCCGAACAAAGCATCGATTATCCGAGCGCTCGCTGAGCGTCATTTACAAGCGCTGCAATTACGCTTCTCTGCGGTGCCAAATGATTTGCCGCTTGAAGAACGTATTGAACTAGTCATTGAGACATACGCTGAGTTTTACCGTAAAGAACCTGGCTACATGGCGGTTTGGTCGGGTGTTGACTCATTACCTGAACTTAAAAGTATCGACCAGTCAGCACTCGATTTTCATTCTGCTGTTATTCAAAAGCAAATGACGAGTATTGTATCTGATGATATTAGTAGCGAACAAATTAAAATGATCTCGGTTATTTTACCGCGTACCGTAGGTTCTATTTTACGTTTAGCAGTTCAAGAACCTGAATCTGCGGATAAATACGTACGTGAAGCAAAAGTACTAGCGACAGTATACTTGACTCATTACGCTCACCTTACTGGTTATGACTTTAAGATAAATTCAAGCTCAAGTTCTGAATAACAATGTAAGGTTGTTTATTGTTGCCGTGCCATTAGACTCGATACGAGTATAATAACCGAATAAGCTAGCAGTGCTGAATAATATAGCCACTGCTAGATTCCTTCCTAAATTAGCAGCGGATGCTGACTCTTAAATAATGGAATTGTTACTTGCCTATCTCTTATGTTGAACCTGTGTTTCGTCCACCGAGTGAATGGCGATCGTTGATCTTACAGGTCGCAAATGGCTGCTCTTGGAATAACTGCTCTTTTTGCGATTAGTTGGGGTATAACAAATATAATATTTCAATGTAGTTTAGGGATATTTGAATAGAATATCTTGTGCTAACTTTATATTACATGCATGTGTTTAGTGTAAAAGTGTAATATAAGGAATGGGTAATGTTAGCCTCTATAATATGTAAGTCTGTCATCACAGTTGATAATACCGGTAGTCAAATTGAGTTGCCTGTTGTTATCACTGGTGAGGGCATCCTCGATAGCTACCTACGCTATTTGAAGAAGCACAGCAATAAAAGCCAGACCTGGATAAATGCATCGGCTCATGCAATAAGATTACTACTTGATTATATAGATGCGAATGATGGTTGTTTTGAACATGCCCGTGAGATGTTCAAAAGCTTTGCTGACTGTCTTTATACTGGCACTATTGATGAAGAGGGTCATGATCCGTCTAACTTGCGCTGGCAACCTCGTCGCGTTATTAACGCCGATCGTATTGTTTACTACATCACGGAATATTCTGATCATCTTGCAGATATACTTGATAATAATAATCTACAGTTAAATCCTTTCCGTAAAGCGACAAAATTTGAAGAAAAGCTGAATTGGGCTGCTAGTTCGCATCGGCTAAATAATTCTTTTCTATCTCATCTCTCATCAAGAAGTCGTGATGAAGAATCGATGAAACAATCTAGGGTTCATAGAGGCAGGGCTAGTTATTCTGGTCAGCGTCATGATCTTGAGCAAATATACGCATTTCCCGAATCTAAATTTGATCCATTAATAAACATTGGCTATTCAAGGCCAAGCATATCCTCGGCTGCACCAGATGAACAACGATTAGAACTTCGGAATGTATTGATATCTTATCTTATGTTTTACGGTGGATTACGTATAAGTGAATGCTTTCATATCTGGGGTGATGATATTCAGATAAATGCTATTACGGGTCAATCAAAGGTTAATGTTTATCACCCATCGATAGGTACTTCCCCTAAATTTTATAACACATCAGGTGTTACAGATAGACAAACCACTCTAGGTCTTTATTTCGCCTTCAAGCCTCGAACACATTATAGAAAAACTAGCTGTATGTATGCGGGTTGGAAGAGTCCCGCTGTCGATAAAAATGGCGCTCGATTTGTGCATTGGTTTCCACCGAGTAAAGGCATCGAGTTTGCAAATTATTGGCGTAGTTATATGAAGATACAACGTGTTAATCCACCTGAAGATAATATGCATCCATTCGCATTTACGAATGCGCAAGGAGCTCCTTACTCAATGTCTGCATTCAGAGAACGATATCAAGTTGCACTTCATAAGATTGGCATGACGATGAGTAAAGAATTAGGCACTTCACCGCATGGACTGCGCCATTCATATGGGCAGAGAGTTACTACAATGCCTCTAGGGGATGGTATTTCAGAAACGGAGCATCGTATTATGATTCAAAGAATGTTAGCCCACGTATCTCCTGACTCGCAGGAAAGCTATAAACGATTTACTGATGAGCAAATTACAGAAATGCTCGATAAGGTCGAAGAATCTTAATCATATGATTAAATGTAGGGCGTATATAAAAATATTAATAATATTTAAAATCATAAAGTGAGTGTTTAAATTGAAACGTAAAAATAGAAACTGCATGTATAAAACACTATCAGAAATTAGAAATGCGATAGAAATTATAAATCGTGATGTCGATGAAATATTGATAACAGGGTATACCTCATATAGTAAAAACTATCGGCGCGATAATCTCTTACCCTCTCGAATAAATCATGTTTGTACACATTCGGAACGATCTAAATTTATTGCTGAATATGCCAGTGAAATTAAGGTTGAGCAAGGGGGTGTAAATTTATGGGATGCATTATTGAGGCGTAAGGTTGTGGATATAACGCTCGAATATGTACGTGATGAAATAGAATTAATAAACAGCAATGCTAGTGAAGTATTGATAACAGGCTCGTCCACGTATGTTAAACACTATCAGCGTGCGAAGTTCTTACCTCGTAATATAACTGAGGTATTTACACATTCGGAACGATTTGAATTCATTGCTGAATACGCTAATGAAATGAAGGTTGAGCAAGGGAGTGTAAATTTATGGGATGCTTTATTGAGGCGTCCCACTATTAATATAACACTCGAATATGTACGAGATGAAATAGAAATTATAAACAGTAATGTAAGTGAAGTATTGATAACCAGTTCTGTTTCGTATAGTAAAAACTGTCAATACGGTAGATTCTTACCTCGTAGTATTCCTAAGTTTTTTACAGGCTCAAAACAAGCTGAATTCATTGCTGAATATGCTAATGAAATGAACGTTAATAAAAGAAGTGTGGGTTTATGGGATGCTCTATTGAGGCGTAAAGTTGCGGATGTAACACTAGAATATGTACGAAATGGGATAGAAATCATAAATAGTGAAGCCTGTGAAGCGTTGATAAGCAACTCTGCCTCGTATGCAGAAAACTATCATCGCAATAAGTTCTTTCCTAGTACTATAGTTCAGTTTTTTACAGGCAAAGAACAGGCTGAATTCATTGCTGAATATGCCAATGAAATGAACGTTTTTAAAGAGAGTGTGAATGTGTGGGATGCTTTGTTAAGACGTCCTGTCATGGATGTAACACTCAAGTATGTACGTGATGGAATCGAAATCATAAATAGTGGCGCCGGTGAAGATTTGATAACAGGTGTGTCTACGTATACTGAAAACTATCAACGCGTAAAATTCTTACCTGGTAGTATAAATCATTTTTTTTCAGATTTTGAAAAAACTAATTTCATTGCCGAATATGCCAATGCAATGAACGTTGATAAAGGGAGTGTAAATTTATGGGATGCCTTGTTGAGGCGTCCGGTTGTGGATGTAACACTTAAATATATACGTGATGAGATCGAAATCATAAACAATGAGGCCGATGAACTATTAATAATAGGTCATGACTCTTATATTGAAAACTATCAGCGTGCTAAATTTTTACCTTCTAATATCCCCCTGGGTTTAAAAAAATTGGAACAAGCTGAATTTATCGCTGAATATGCTAATGAAATGAACGTTAACAAAAATAAGGTGGGTTTATGGGATGCTTTATTGAGGCGACCGATTGCAGATGTAACACTCGAATATGTGCGTGATGGGATAGAAACCATAAATAATGATGCTGGTGAAGTATTGATAACCGCTTCTTCTTCATATGCTAAAAATTATCATCGCAATGAGTTCTTTCCTAGCACTTTAACTCAATTTTTTACAGACTCGGAGCAAGCTGAATTCATCGCAGGGTATGCCAATGAAATGAACATTGATAAAGAAAATGTTAGCTTATGGGATGCTTTATGTCCTCAGCGGAAAGTAAAATATACTCTAGAAATAATAAAAAAATCTCATCCTAAATGGTTTCTATATTTTTCTAGTTTTATGGCTAACCAAAATAACATATCTCAAAAAGAGCGTGCTTTTAAAAATTTCATTCAATATTTCATTGATGAATTTGACTATTCACTTAACCCGCTAGTTTGCCTATCTCAGAAAGAAAAGAAAATAGATTTAAATGAGTATGAAAGCTTTTTTTCATCGTTTGGAGAATCTTCGAAGAAGATATTTCATACAATTGTAGTGGAATTTATTGATTTTATCATCGCCGATTTATCCGGATTTGATAATGATACAGAAGAAGATGAAGCGCCTCTTTTATCAAATACATTTAACTATTTTGAAAGTGATCTGCTTCATATTAAATCACCAAAATTTAGCGAGTCAAATAAACCAAGATTGGCTTTTTCATATATAGTAAAAGCACGTGAATGGATATTTCCTGACAGTTGTAATAATTTTACTGATCTAAAGCACCTACATAACCTTGTAGATCAAGACTGGATTGAGGTAGAGGAATCGAAGATTAATGCGTTGGATCTTAACTGTGTTTGGCGTCATCGAAAAAAAGATAATAAAACAAGTAGAAAAAAAGATATAAACAGCGGTAGAAGCGTTGAGTTTGTATATGAAATATGGATGCCGACACGATGGATTATGCTGTACACATTATTACAGGTTCCAATTCGCGGTGTGCAGGTCACAAAGCTCGACTCCGGTGAAGCAGATAGTTATCTGCCCGTTATCAATAACGGTGAGATAGAATGGATTAACAACCCATCTAAATTGAACTCTGTAGTAAAAGAATCTTTTATAAAGCGCTATCCAGGCGACCATGCCGGTATGTATGTTACAACAAATAAAACATCATCATCACAAGGTGGTTACGCTGTCCCTTATATCCCTTTTGATTTGTGTAAATGGATCATTCAATTTCGTGAATTTCAATCTACTTATAATCCACTGGATAAACCTACGCTGTGGACGGAAATTAAACTACGTCGAAAAACCAATACTAAAAAATTAAAAAGTATGGGGTCTCAATGTTTTTTATTTCGAGAAATGGGCGATGTGACGCCAATGAACGAGGCTGTATTTAGAAATGCTTTTGCATTTGTTTTAGCTCAAATTGAAACAAAAGACCTTAAATTAACGAAGAAATTAAACGATAAAAATGCTTTGAATAGTTATGAAACTGTTTATACACCTCACTCCCTTCGTGTCAGTCTTATTTCTGCTTATATTACCGATGGTAAAATCCCAATTGAAGTGGTGAGTAAAATCGTAGGTCATCACTCGTTAATGATGACAATTTACTATACAAAAATAGGTGGTGGGCAGTTTCGGCATTACCTCGAACAAGCCGAAAAAAACATGTTTAAAGCCAGCGGTGATAATTTGGCTCTCGAACTACTTGAGAAGCAATTAGAGAGAGCAGATGAAAACCTTATTTGTAATACAAATGGTGGGGTTGAGCAATTTACAACAAACTGGCCTACTTCAAGTTACTTTATTTCAGACATCGGTATATGCCCAATGGCCGGTACTGGCTGTAATGAAGGAGGTAAAATTATTGAGTCTACAAAAACAAGGCTGCTCTATGCTCCTGTCCCGAAAGGTTATCTTGGTGAGCGTAATTGCCCTCGGTGTCGTTTTTTTATGACCGGAGTTGGATATATACCGGGTCTTGCAGCCGTTATGCACCGGATTCAAACTGAGTGCGGAAGTCTGAATGAAAAACAGAAAGAATACACAATAGACGTTAAAATACTTGAAGATGAAGCATATGATTGTGAACTGGAAGATATACCATTCACGAAGAGGTTAGAACTTGCGAAATCAATACAAAACAAAGAAGCATACGCAACAAGATTGAATGCTCATAAAGATGATATTGTTGCTATTGCAAGGCTTGTTGAAATGTCCAAATCTCTCGTTAATAAGTCTAATTCAAAAAATAAACTCGCATTAGTTATAAATAATAATATCGGGGAAATAGGTATTGAATATAACGATTCAAGTGAATTTGAACTCTTTGATACAGTTTGCCAGGACTCAGAAATTTATTCGATAGTTGATGCTGCAAATGTTACCCCACGTAGAACGCAGTTAATTGATGCAATGCTACAGGCAAATAATGTAAGTAGCGCATTGTTCAAAATGCCTGTGCAAGAACAGCTTAAAATTGGTAATCAAGTTACTCAGTTGTTGTTAAAGCGTCTTGGGTCATGGAATAAATTAAACAGTGTTGCCGCAGGCGGTACAAGGCTAAATGAAAATAGCGCATCAGTCGTGAATAGTAGTTCAATGAAAAGTATAACGAAAGAGGTTCAGCTGCTAATCGATAACGCTAAGTGTAGTGGACTGCAATTAGCAACTAGCACTGCGACTAACGATGACAATGTTATTGACGTTAAGGAAATCAAATGACATTGGATGAAAAGCTTGAAAAGTTGGTGCTTGAATCAACGGCTAAAACAGGTAAGTCATTAACGACATTGCATAACATATGTAAAGAACAGTATGAGCGAGGGTCGTTAGACTTTACGATTGCAACAATCGGTCGTTTGTCTGAGGAGGTTGGTGGGCCAAAAGAGAATGCGATACGTAACAAAACCCGATCGGGTGATAAATACAAAACGTTACTCAAAGCCTGGCAAAACGAATATAAGAAAAAACCAAGGCCACGAACTACAAGAAAGAAAGATCAGTGGGCAGAAGATATTCAAGATCATCAGACTCGGTGGCTAGCTTTGGATTTGATTAATGAAAATCGTAAATTGCATGCCGAAAATTTAAAATACAAAGAAGTCACAGTATTACAAATTGATATGCGTAAACCACCACTGACCACAGGTAAAACAGTTGCCGCTAAGAGAAGAAAAAAAGGTAAACATCGAATTCACAGCAAGTGAATTAAAATCATTAAGTCATGCAATATCGGAACAGTTTTTTAATGAATTTGGTTTAAGTAAAGATTCTCGTGGCAGGGTAGAACAAGATGGGAAAGAGATATTTAAGATTGGCTTTGTTGGAGCAATTGAAAAAATATTAGATGCGTATGCTATTGAGGAAAAATGATGGCACTTCTTATTAAAGTGTAAATAGTTGGTTAAGCTGGATCTCCTTCGTAGTTAGGGTTTTCCAGTATTCCTTGCCCTGAAAACGAATGTGTATCTTGATTTTTTAAGGGTGCTGCATGTTTCATTTTGATAATTTAAGCTTACTAGCAAGATGAAACATGCAACAGGTGGTGATATGTTTGAAATTAAGCAAAGTGAAATTTTTTATGTCTATAACAAAGTGAAGCGTGACTTGCCTTCTGCCTTTACTTATAACACTGATCGTAATCTTATTGCTAAAACTGAGCCATTGAGAGCTATTGTAGATGCAACCGAGGATGAAGCAGCTTTTTTGTTAACTGCATATGCTGAAATGCTGGTTAATAATTTAACACCCGAATACATCGTCTCATTACGTGCTAGCTTACGCAGCCACCGAAGCCGAGCTAAGCGTCAGCATACAAAAGAAAAGCCTACCAGCGTGACGATAAGTGCTGAAACACAAGAGCGGATAAACAAGTTACGGACTGAGTTGGGTCAAGATGGAAAGAAACTAACTCAGGAACAGATAATTGTAATGGGACTGGATAAGTTGGGTCAATAAAGTGTACTGCCTTATACTTTATCTTGTGGTTTAAGATCTTCAATAATCCCCCTGTATCAGAATTGTTGTTCAGTTTGAATCATTGAAAATTGTATTTTTATAGAAATATTCCGTCAAGCATACCCAAAAAACAACTCTGTTTTATCTTTATTCACTCTGAAATTAATAGTGATTTTTAATTAAGTAGGTGTGTTCGATGGAACATAGATAAATGTAACACTCAATGGCAGCCTTAAAAGTGAACAGTTATTGGGTGTTAAATGTTCTAGTTGGTTAAGGGCGGATTAATGGTTTTAAAATACATTAATGTCAGTTTTCACTTTAGCACTTGATTTTTATGACTTAAATTAAATGAAACCTCAAGCTCTCCATCCAAAGGGGAAAAACTGTCTAGATACTAAGATTATGAACTTAGCTAAATTGGTAAGCGAACGAACAAGAACACAAATGTAACTCAATGCGTAGTAATTAATGACAGAGGTTACATGTAGATTGAACATTGATCTATTAGATGAGAGATTTCAACAATTTAACTATTCAGCCTGCGGGCACTGGAGATAAATATGAAAAATATTTTTGAAACACAGCAAACCAGAGCAAGAAAAGAATTTAATGCTTTGGGGCGCGCTGAGAAAAATAATATTACAGATTCAGAGCTTATTGCCGAGATGACTGTCGATATGAAAGACCCTGAGTCAGCAGCGTCTGTATTACAAGCTGCTGCAGCTGTAATGTATATGAAGGGAGTGAAAAATGGTGACACTCCTCTCACTGACGCTACTAATCGATGCTTAGAGCGAAAAAGAAAAGCAAATAAACTTAGCTTAACTATTACCCCTAGTTTTAACTGATTACTTAATTAGCTCTGAATTTTATGACAATGGGATGTATTTCAGAGCTTATTTTAATCTACTTAGCCATGTGGTTTGTCTTTTTACAACATTTAACTCTGTTGTTGCTTAATATCAGTGAGTATATTTTGGCAAGCAGTGAAGATAGCAACGTTCTCTAGCCTTGCGGAAAAATGATAAAGGTATAATGCTTTGTTTTTAATCATTTACTTCAAGGTTGACGTAAATTAAGATCGTGATACGCATTACTAATGTCTAGAGGAACTGATGAAGAAGATTACTAAAGTTGAGCTTAAAAAATATACTGAGATGTATATCAGTCTTGAATCAGATGAGTACTTTATTTCACCTCAAGTTTATTCTCCTCTATACCGGCAACTATATGAAGCTTTAATGAAAGGGGAAGAGCCGCCCCTAACTTCCGATTTTAAATTAGTAGAACATAAACAAGATTTTGAAGAATGCAATACTCCGTTTGACCGTTATTTAGTTGCAATTTTTGGCTCTAGATTTGAATTAAGCCATCCTCTACCACTGCCTAATGAAGATGCAACTCCAGAAAAGTTAGTGCTGTATTTAAATGCTAGATACGGTAAAACCTCAACTGAAGTATATAGCTTTAATTACGATCGAGAAAAAAAGCAATTACTCGCTCTCTTTCCTAAAAGCTTAAGGCCACGTTTTGAAACTGGCTTTGAATCAACTTGCCGCTCTAGTTGGTATAAATTATTTACATTTAACTACAAGTTATCGACATTAAATCGTCAATGGAAAAGTTTCATCCGCCGTGCAGACTCAAAACCTGATGCCAAAACACTTTTTGACAACGTTGTTAAATTTAATGATATAGACAGCCTGAAGTCTCGGGAAAACTCGTCTTTGTTCATGACTCTATTCTATGAACTTGATCAAGGAAGGCCCGATGGTGATGATAATTATTCAAGATTAATCATAATGTTACCTATTGCGTTGGAGCTTGTGGAAAGAGCTGTCAAACGTAAAGTGATAGTTCTATGGGATAATGCTTTTGACTGTGAAGAAATAGAGGATGAAATAACAGAAACGTTTAAAAATAAGAATGAAGTATGCTCGTTATTACTGAAGGAAATAAAACCTAGGTATGATGTATACGAGGATATTAACCATGAGTTTTACGACACGTTAATGACAACTATCCTAAAAAATGACTATTACAATAAAGTATTAGCAAAGTTAAGTTTTGAAAATAATTTAATCAGTAGCCCTGAATGGGAATCCGCCCTAGGTTTTTTGTGTCAACAATCAAGGTGGATACAAATAAAATTAGATACTAATAAACAGGCAGATAAAGTAGCTCAAGCTCTGTCAATAAAATCTGACCAGATAGATTCTGATATGTTGCTCATATCTAGAATGGTAAATAGACTTTTAGAAATCAAATTACAAAACGTTGATGAGCATATTTTGTCAAACATATCACTTTTTGTTGTCGCAGCAATAAAACACTCTTTTCCTTCTGAAATCAAAGGTGCATTAAAAGGTGCAAAAGATCAGTTTTATCATGTATACAACCGCTTATCTTATAGTGTTCATCGAGCTGAAGAACGTGAACTCCAACCATGGCAGCTTGAGACAGTAATTAGACCCTCATTACTCCACTTTTTACTGTATTGCTCTGAGTTACTCATATGGGTTGGAAAGGAGACCGTTAATGACTTAAGTAAGTTTATGAGGTTGAGGAAGATAATTTATCAATCTACCTTAAATATCAATAATGAGCTTGAATCCACTCACCATTATTTGGCTCTTTATATCTCTAACAGCTTTTCTTCTGGACAACCTGGCGTTGATGTTGTTAAAAAACATTTTTGGGAGGGGGCGGATCTTTCAGGTGAACTAATGAAGGAACACCTAAATAGAACCAGTTACTCTTGGCCGTAAATATGGATTAAAACACTACGTTTATACCAACCTCTTCAAATTGATTACTAGATAGCTTACAGCCCTCGTTGCCATTCTTGACGTAAAGGGATTGCCCCTGGCTGTTGCTGTGCCAGCTGAACCTTTGCAAGTAACTGCGCTTTATCCTGTCCCAAGGTGCCTTTTAGGACCAGGTAATTCGAAGCGTGATCAGAGCGGAATATTGTTTGCTCCAATTCAAGCGTAGTTAAAAGAATTTCCATTTCTTTAAACAGTTCTTGCTGGCGTAACTGACGGTAAGGTTGTCGATTTTCTTTTAAGAAATTTTCAGCAAACCGCTCTTCACCAAATGGGAAGCTTACAACCAAAGTAGATAAATAATCTGGCTGGGTTTCATTCATCAAGCGGGCTGAATTAATGGCATGCTGCTCAGAAAACTCAGGGCCACCTAAACCGTTTAAAATCATCACGGAGCTTTTCATACCGGCTTGTTTAATTTTGTTAAGGGCAACAACTGAACTTTGGTAGGTTTCGCCTTTATCGATGAGTTTTAAAACCTCATCATCACCACTTTCACAACCTACGTACATGAGTTTAAGACCCAAAGCTCTCAGTTCTGTTAGCTGCTCAACGGTTTTATTCGTTAAGTTACGGGGTAGGCAATAGCTAGAGACACGAGTCACTTGAGGTAGGTGAAGCTTAATAAGCTCAAGGATCTGTTTTAGGCGATTAAATGGCAGCATCATAGCATCGCCATCAGCTAGAAAAACACGGCCTGTAGATAAGCCTGATTGAGCTACGCTTATAATTTCTTTTTCAATCTGATCTATTTTTTTCGGTTTGAATTTTTTGTTCTCACCTTCATACATCGAACAGAACGAGCACTTATTCCATGAGCAACCATTAGTCACTTGTAAAATTAAGCTCTTCCATTCGCTTGGTGGTCGAAATACTGGTTCAATGTATTCTATAGGGTACATATCGATAACTTTTTAAGATTAAAAGCCAATCTTAAATCATAACGGTTTAATTTACGATTTTTTGTTGATTGATATTTATAACTTGGTATTGGACATAATAAGTTGCCAGTTGCGTATTAACATGAAGAAAATCGATCATTAACTTGGTCTATTTTTGGTGTATTATTTCATTACTTGTTTTTTCGATAACTATTTGATCAATTACCGTATGATGTACTGGAATTCATGAACTGACAAAATTAATTACAGGTCAATGCCCCCTAATCGTGTTTTTTAGGCGATTATCCACTACAAAATCACACACTTGAACTTAAAATTTAATTAGAAATTAATATTATGGACCCTTCTTAATATTTGTAAAATCGTTAATTATTGAGTTTTTTGTCGGCGATTAATTTAATTAAAATCATAGGTAAACTTCCTAAAAATGGAGTCATCAATTGCATAAAGTTGTCACTATTCAACACTATATATTTTCTTAGATATGTGTGTGTCTTCTCGATATTAACACTTTTATTCTTTAGCATATCAAACACATCTTCGAGTTCATCGAGTAACCGATCCTTAGTATATTTAGAAGTATCAGAATATTTTATGTAACTACAATTTAAAGAGTCTATCACATCATCTATCACATTAACTTTACGATCTACAGTCAATTCTTGTCTATTGAGCTTACATATCTTAATTGTATTCTTCCCTCTCAAATCTGCATCAATACCTATAATTCTAATGCCTGATTTTTTTGCATCAACTTCAAAGCGAAAAAAATCCTCCGGTGCATCGACTTCTGGATGAAGTAAGTGTGGTTTTTCAGCAGCCAACTCTTTTGAATCAACTTTAAAACTATCCAAATCTAATGTTCCATCGAGTAGTTTTGTGGGGGCATTAACTCTTGTTCCAATAATAGTAAAATGATTATGCTTTCCTCCATCTCGATTACAAGTAATGCAAGATGGTATTAAATTTGTCCATTCGTAACAAAGCCAGTAATAACCAGGGTGTTTTACATCATCGGTAACTTTCTTTTTGGGTCTATAATGTTCAATATCAGCTTTACAAATTCGTTCACAATATGCACACTTATTCTTATAAGCAAGAGCGAGTTTATCTTCCACACGTGAGCGCCCTCCATCTTCAGTGGTATATGCATCTCGATAGATTGAATCATTAATCAATGTGGTATTTATTTTAGGAAAACAAATATTATTTAAAATCGGTAAAATATATTTGTCTTCTAATTTCGTTGTTCTATCAGAATTATTCTTAAACACAAGTCTCATTTTTCGTGCCTATTCTTATACCGTTCGATTAATGCACTTTCTATTTCGTCATTATTAATTTCTTGTATTTTTTTATCAATAGCTTTTTTAAATAGTACTTCATTATAATTATTATCTGTATAAATAGGTTTATCCCCCTTAAAATTATTAGAGAAAATATCTTCCATTCCAAATACAGGTGAGGTTAAAATTGCATTAGGTAGCAACTCATCAAAATCAATTCTATTGTCTAAACGTTCCATGAATATCCCATTTTCAGCCGTTCGGCCAACGGAATAAATAGCACTATTTTGGGGAGCTCCTAATATTGGTATTGGACTATGTGTTGAAGCAATAAATAGAACATTAGGGAATAATTCTGTTAAAATTGTTGGTAGTTTTTTTTGTAACCTAGGGTGTAAATATAATTCTAATTCATCAATCAGGACTATTGCTCTCATTTTTTTTTCAAGTGATTCTAACTCATAATCAGCTACTGACATGGATAAATTTAATATAATATCGCCAACCATAGATATTATATTTTGATATCCAGTTGCTAAATCCTGAAACTGTACTTTGGGTAATAAATGTCCATTTGTATCTTTTTCAACATACCAAACTTCATTATTATCATCTACAATAACGTCCTCTAAATTAGGCATCAATTGCTTAAACTTATTTACACAATCTTCAAATTTTTCTTTTTCTTTAGATTTAAAGTACCAACGACTTAACCCTTCTTTTTCTATGTTTCTTAGTAACACTTGTGATTCAAATAAACTAGAACATGGCTTATACTCTTTGGTACTTCTGTCACTGCCCATCTCTAAACGGCTTGCTCCATAGCCTAAGACCCGAAACCCCATCTTTTGAAATGGTAGTGAACTATTTTGTATCTTGGGAATTGTATTTTCTTGCCCATCTATAGAAATGATTATTTTGGCTTTTAAACCAATAGGCTTAATCCCATCATAGACTCGCTCATCATCAGCCTTACTTAGCCCCCTAGCTAATGCTTGAAGTATATTCGTTTTACCGTAGCCATTTTGACCTGTGAGAAAAATCCAAGATGAATCAAAAGGTAAATTCACATCAATATTATGAATCCCTTGGAAATTTGAGACCCTAAAATTATGCTTACCTACTTCAGGCTTAAAATCATGAAACTGAGTAAACGTTTTTTTATGATAGATACTTCTTTCCTTTAAATAAATAGCTATCATACTAACTGCAATAACAATAGTGATATAAGGAATTTTATCTAATACAAGATTAAATGAGTCACTTGTAAATACGCGACTTAAAGGCTCGAAAATATCATTTAAAACAACAAGTAAGTCCATTAAAATGATGATTGTTAAGCTAATTAATATGTATGAAGTTTTATGTTTTTTCAAAATTTAAAAACCTATTTAAATATAAAATATTATGTTCATCTGAACCACAATCATGATTCATACAATGATCAAGTTTAAGTGAATTAACAATAAGCTGAACTAATGATGGAGGAGTGAAATTTCACCGCCCTCTTGATCACAGGCATCTAAATAATCTTGTTTAATTGCGGAACGTTTATCACCGGAAGGACTGACTGGAATATTATTCTGCTTTTATTTTTCCTGTTCATAACTATTTTTTAGCATAACGCAATAAGAAGAAATCCGATACAAAACATTTATATCCTGTGGTAGTCAATTGATAATTTACACTTAAGGCGTTATGTAGTGACTCAATAATACTGGCCACTACTTTGGGGTCATTCTTGTCAATTATGTTATGTGAAAAGCAAATTACAATCATCGCATGAGAAATTTATGGATAATCGATATGAACATATTTTGAGTGAGTTGAGGTCTAACTCTCAGAAAGGAGCGATATCGGCTTAATACAGGGCTTACTTTTATGTTGTTAATGCCCGCTGCGCATTATGTCGTTTCTACGTACATGGATAAGGCTCATTTCTATGTTCACAATAATTACACTGTGTCGTTCCTATGAACGTGTTATAGAATGAGTCTAAATTGGGTAATGCTTATCCTCATATGCTTCAATAAAAGAAATAAGCTTTTCAAGTTCATCACCTTCAGAGGTATTCGGTTCAGCATCAAATAGTCCCTCAATTCTCTTTAGTACAATGTGGTAGTCACTTTCCGATGCTTCTCGTACCATCTTAGCTAGTGACGCAGACGTTAGCTCGTCAGCGTGTGAATTATAGAGTTCTAATCCTTCTACGAATTTATATTCTAAGTGTATTTTTTTATTCATCATTTTACCTTTAAATAGAGTCTTACATTAGCTGGAATGCAACAAAATTACTTAACCATTACAGGTGGGTACAAATTTAGAGAACTATGAATTATTTATTTAACGCGAGCTAACTGGTCCGGAAGAACAAGCTAATTGTCGTCTAATCGTTCTCAATTATCACGAGAATGGATATGTAGTTCACCTTCATTTAAATAACCTAATTCAGTGTGAATACGGTTTAAAAAACGGAAAGCAGACGCTGCTTAAATGTGCCTAGTGTTAAAACAAAATCTTGGGTAGCAAATTGAGAATTGTTTATTTCGAGCCCCCATTCAATGTTTACGTTAAGTTTGTCTACAGCCGACGTTGAATTTGATTTGCCGGCACTAGATCCATAGATATTATCGATATCAAAACTCTGCTCAGTACTACGGTCTAATCGCATAACGGTATTATTGTCTGGTAGGTCTTCAGCGATACGCTCTGCAAAAGATGATAACTGACTCTCTGCAATGGTATACAGCCATGCCTCCTGGTTCTCTGCGTCACTTATACGCAGTATTCGACCTAATACCTGCCTGAAGTACAATTCGGTTTTAATATGGCTTAAATGACAGCACACTTGCAGCCGTGGAATGTCAGTTCCTTCTGATACCATCCCAACACTAACAATCCACTGAGTATCACTTGTTCTAAATCGCGTAATTTCATTAAGGGGGTCATCGTGACGATAAGTAACGATCACTGCTGATTGGTTGAACTCATTCTGTAATAACGATAATAATTCGTTGGCATGCTCAACTGATGATGCAACGACAAGGCCACCTGCTCTGGTGTTTATCTGTCTTATTTCAGTTAATTTTTGGCAACTTAACCTTAATAAATACAGCATTGCTTCACGGTTGGTTATGATCGCTGAATAAGGGATAGATTCATTCATCAAGAGTTCTTGAATTGAGTGGAAACATTTAGCTTCTTTGCTTGCGCTATTAATGCTCAAGTTATCGTTATCAACTAATACGACCTTTGGGGAACGGCAAACTCGGTCTTTAACTGCTTCAGACAAACCATATACATAATCACATTGGATCTCATTTTCAGGTTTAGAATATCGGGAGAGTGAAATAGGCTGAGCATCTGATCGCCATGGTGTACCTGTTAAAGCGAGCGTGAAGGCTGCGTAGTCTTGGATCTTAGTTAGTATTTCCATTCCCCAAACATTTGCTTCAATAACGCTGTTACCTGAACAATGGTGTATTTCATCGAACACAACTAATACGCGATAACGTTTAAGTAAATCCCAAAACTCATCATTCATATACAACATATTTTGATACGTATAAGAACCACCAACTGAGCCGATACCACCATTAAAGGAGCAGTTTAATCGCCACGAAAAGGTGCTTTTAATACTTTCTGCCACAGCTAACGATGGTGAGAAGCATAAGACTAAATCTATACTGTCTTGTTGCTTTAGTGACGACGCAACTTCAGCGGCCATTACCGTTTTACCTGCCCCTGGTGTAGCCAAGCATAAAAAGTGAGGTTGTCCTGAAACGAATTTCTTTAATGCTGCATCTAAGCATTCTGATTGCCAAGTTCTTAACATTTAATTATGCGGCCAATTCAACGGTGTTCAGTACTTTTGTTAGGGCATTTACTTTGCCAAGCAATTGAACTGAACGTTCCCGAGTTTCTAAGTAAAAGGGCTTGAACAGATCACTTTGTTTCGGAAAACGTTGCATTAAATCTTTAAATTCTTCGACCTCACTTAGTGAGATAGCTAGTTCTGCTTCATATGTTTTCTTTTCTTTGGATAGTTCATAGAGGAAATTAGTATTGTTTTCGCCTTTTTCATTCGGCAATACCTTTACTTTCGGTTGTTGTGTTGCTGGTACGTCAGCACTGGATTTAATCACAAAATTAGTAGTAATAAATTTTTCTGATTTGATGTACCGGCTATTTTTTACTTCCGAATGAGTATGCTTTATTAGTAGTTTTAGCTTGGTTAGTTTACAAATTACACGATAAATGCATTTACGAGTTTCAGTCTTATCATTAAAAAATTCTGACTCATACATGAGTGCGTCTCGTATTTCTGAAACTGTAAAATTATTTATATTTATTACTATCAATAAATTATATACATCAGGATGCAGTGCTATAGCTTTCGCCATTATTAATATCTCAAAACCAAAACTTAGGATTGCTAAGTATACAGTAATCAGTAAAACTTAGACAATCTAAGCTATTCAGGATTACTAAGATGAAACACTTGTGGTTAGAGAGAACCCAATCCCAGCTCGCCTTAAACAAGCGCGTAAAAAAGCTAACATTACCCAAAAGGATTTGGGTATTAAAATAGGTATGGAACCAAGTTCGGCAAGTGGACGCATGAACCACTACGAAAAAGGGCGTCACACTCCTGATATCACCGCTTTGCAACGCATGGCGGATGAGTTAGGCGTGCCACTTAATTACTTCTTTTGTGAAGATGATAATGCAGCTGAATTAGCGTGCTTGATTGATAAATTGTCTGAAGATGAAAAGTTATTATTAATAAACAGGTTAATAAATATTAAGTAAGGAATCTCTAGCGATAAATAGGGTTTATTTTGGCAAGCATAGCTTTCAATATTATTTATTGTGTTGTAATTCATTTACTACATGCTCATTACAACCTAATAGATAAGTCCTGGGTATGAGTTGGAAACCTAGTTTATCGCTTTCATAAAGTCTTTTTATATCGGTATTATTAAGTCATTTCCGGCATCATATTACTTACATATGATGCCAATCAGTTCGTATTTTCCTTCGGTAAATAAATTCACAGTGTTATGAAAAAAACAGTTACACACTCAATTGTGGGTAATAAGATAATGCATTGATTTTAAAACTAGTTTAAGGTGTTGGTTTTATATTTGATGATTTTAATCATATATATAAAGATGTCTCTTTACACGACCTAAGTTTTATAACCGTGGATTTATTATAGAGATCATCATATTAAATGATTATAAAGCTTAGGGCATGAAGGTTGTATGTTAAAAAAGATTAGATTAGATAGAACCCGTACTTATGAGCTCGCTCTCGCAACTAAATATATAGCCATAATGTTAGATGCTTTTATTGATGGTCGCAGCCATTTCAAATCATTGGGTTGTGAGCAAGGTGATATTGATAAATGGGATGACTTAGTTATTGATCTTGGGGATGATATTTTTGAACATATTCAGGTCAAAAGGCAACTAACTCCCTTTTCAAGTTTACCTTTAGAGAGAAGTACGAAAGCTTCCGGGAAAAATAAAGGAGCACCTCAGGAGCTATCACCGCTAGATGAGTCACTTGCCAGCCTGGCTAAATGGTCAAGAGGAAAGACACCTAAAGAGTTAGCAACTCGTCGTTTTGTAATTGAAGTCCCTGATTTAACAGTTCAAATAAAAAAAGATTACCAAGTTAGACATTTTTATGATTTATGTCATCAACATATTAATTATATGACAACTGAATCAGCTCTAGCTTTATTGGCTGAACAAGATACTAGTGTTAAAAATGCCTATATTTGGCTCACTACATGGTGTGACTTTGATGGGTGGGAACATATAATCAAAGCGTTCCGTTTATTAGATGTTCGTAGCTCTGGTCTTGAAATTGATCTAGAAGAAACAACAGAATCTTTTTTATCTCGACACTTTTCAGACAGTACTAAAACACGTAAAACAATAAATTCTTTTATTGACCAAAACTCCACTTATACCGTTGCAATACAACCCCGACATATTCTTTCTGAACTTGAATCCGAGTTAATCGCTGATAAAGAAAGGTGGACTCAATTTAAAAGATGGAATAGTAACTGGGAGATCTCAGGAATATGCAATTTGAATGGTGATGATATTGAAGAACCAGACAATTTGGTTCAAAAATTCTGGAATTCAAATGAGAAAACATCTTTAAAAATCATATCCTTAAACCAGGCTGATAATATAAACTGTAAAATATCAATTCCTCTAATGCGTTTTTCTCTTCATCTTGATGGAACGTCTGCCGCGGTATTTAACGAAATGGATATATGGAAATCACAGGCAAGAAATGCGGTCTCACATACTTTAGGGGTTAGTGAATATGACTTTGAATCACTGAGATGGTTTTCAAGTAATCTTTCGCCAAAAGCAACTTCAGAATATAGGGAGTTGAGATTGACAAAAGAATTGGAAAAAGAGGCTAATTTTTTTTCAGATGAAATGTATAACGTTACCTGGACTAAAGTTTGCGACGTTTTGTGTCATAAAATTAGAGACATGAAAAATGTAGAAATAAGAGACGCAATTGAAGAACGCTGGCTTAATTGGAAACCAAGATTAGAATCAAATGTTAGTGATAGAAATGATTTTTTAAAAAAAATGCTTCAACCTAAAAGTGAAGGTGAAGATATTTACTCAGAACTTAGAGTTGGCCCTAAATCTACCAATATTCTGGCTGAAGGAATTAAGTTTTTACTCATTGTATCTGCAGCCCTTTACGATAAAGATGATTGCTGGAAGGTAACTAAAGATGGTCTGTTGATAAATACGTTAGCACTTGGCTATTGGGGCGGACCGTCAGATAAACCTCGTTATGCAAGAGAGTTAACTGATGAAGCCGGTATTGCACAGCTTTTAGGTAGTGAACTTAACTCTATACTAATTATGTCTCAAATTAAATCATCACCGAGTGATGTTCTTGATGAAAGTTTAGCCTTTTCTCTAGAAGAAAAAGATAGCCTCGCTACATCAAAAACACCAGACCTGTTAGTGACAAATTCTATTTTATTTAGACGTTTAATAAACAGAGGGTCTTTGCTGGACATCAAAACATTCTTCGAAGAAAGTTTGCAATCTAGAGCGGTGGCTAGAGAAGAGAGCATTAAAGGAGTAATAAATGGATAGTATTGAAAAGTTTATTTTAGAAATTTATGGAGTTTCAAAAAATAGATTTGAAATTCAAGATAATAGTGAAATTATCGATGATTTTTTATTATCTTCCAATGAAGAAAGAATAGACCGAGCGGTACTGCGTATGCGTAGGTTTAGTAATACAAAAGGTGGTTGGCGTACATTGCTAGTTGCATCAGTAAGCGATAAGGAAAGCTTAACTAATGTAATTCGATGGGCAGCTGAATGTAGAGATCTTTTATCTGAACCCGAGGCTTCAGACCTTTATCTCTTTATAGATACCAATGCTTGTAATTTAAGCCTAGAAGAAGCAACTAAAATTGAATCAAGTGAGCAATTTTGTAGGAAGTATGTAACACGTCCTAATGAGGCTCTATCGGCTCTACTAGCAAGAACATTTCTTTGTCCGCTAGTTGGTGCTGATTTACACACCAATATTTCAGATCCTTTAATTGATGCATTTAAAAAAACAGGTGTAGAGCATACTTGGTTTAATGAAAGTGAGCAGTCATTATGGCGTAAAGCTTTTTTGTCTGGTGAGTCAGGTAGTGATTTAGTAGATATGTTATTTTCACCAATAATCAGTAAAGAAGAGCTCTAATGACAAAATTAAAATCTTTAACACTTAGTAATGTTCGTCGTTTTAGCGAAAATACAAAAATTGAATTTGGTGAAAGTGCCACGATTATCATTGCCCCAAACGGAACAGGTAAAACATCCATTTTTGAGGCTATTGAGTTTATTTTAACTGGAAAAGTGAGCAGATTAACAACGCTGGAAACTTTGGTTAGAGACAAGCAAGATCAAGCAACCATTGGTATACAATTTAGTTGTAACGCGAGTAAAACAGCTAAAATTAATAGCTATGGTGAAACTGAATTTATAGGTGACTTAACTAGTGTTTTAAGTCAAACAGCCTCAGAAGATTTACCCTATTTACTAAGACTAACTCATATGCTTGATCAACGTGGTAGTCATTGGTTTGTACAATCAGATACCGCCGGAACACAACTAAATAAATTACCAATTGGTCGAGATGCGGCAAGTGCAAATAAATTAGTAAATAGTGTAAAAAGAGCAGCAAACTTACATCAAAAAGATGCGAGTAGAGATTTGGATGAAGCACAGAAAAAATTAACTGATTTCCAAGGCTTAGTAAATAAGAAGACCGAAATTGAAAAAAATTCCAAACAGCCATTAGTTGCTATTCAAAGTTTAATTAAAAGTTTAAACAATATTGCTATCACTCTAAATCATGACAGTAGGGTTTCAGCTGAAAAACTATCTGAAATTAAAGATGTTATGATCCAGCTAGTATCTAAAACAGAAATGAAGTATCAAGAAGAAAGTAAGAAAAAGAATAATTTAGTTGAGATTAAACCTATTGTTGAAAACTACTTAGATTCCTTTTCTAAGCTGAAGTTGGCGTCAAATAAAAATAGTGAATTACAAAAAAAAGTATTGGCGGATAGAGCAAGTTTACAAGCAAAGCAGTTAGAAGAAGCAAATATAAATACGTCATATAATACGATGCTTAACGAGTTAAATTCATTGAAAGTTACAATGGAAAAGATTGAGCAATACGACAAATTGAATGATGAAATTAGTCTTATCAAGCAACGTATATTTTTGGTTGGTTCTCAAATTGATGAAGCTGAAAACAAGGACGAATTGACTAAATTAAAGCATAAAGAACAACTTGAACTACAGAGCAAACATATACTTATTAATAAGTCTTTTGAAGCATTAGTGAATGAAGAAGCAAGCGTAGATCGAGCTAAAGAGCACTTGCTAACACTAGTACAGTTAAATAATGAAGAAAATGAATTTAAAAAGGCCCTTATAATTTCGGAAACTAACGTTTCTGTATGTTCAGATAATGTTAATTTAATTACGAAAGAAAAGAATATAGTTAAATCAAAATTAGAAAAAGAAGAGTTACATTTATCGCATTTGACAAAAGCATCGGACTCTATACGTTCGGCGGTTACTATTATAGCGTCTGAATTACCAAAGAATCAGGACGATTGCCCTGTCTGCGGAGAATCTCATGGATTTACTGAGCTTCACAGAAGAATTAGTGTTGAATTAGCAAAAATAGATCCGAGTATTACTCTTATAGCTGACAGTGTTCAGGAGCTTAGAATAAAGCTAAAAAATAAAGAACGTCTCGTAATGGAAGCTAAAGAAGAGCTATCTAAAGTCGTGTCGATTAATGTTAGATCAAAAGATTTAGTCATTAATATTAGAGCTAAAATCACCGAGATTATCGAAAATATAGTGTTACCTGAGCGATTTAATAATTCATTATTAAAAATTAAAAATTATGCTCAAGAAAACAATATTCAGGCTTCTAAAAACGATTTAGAGGCTGTGCTTATAAATATTACTACAGAACGTAATAATCTTACATCACAAAAGAATTATCTTAAGCCTATATCTATAAGTGATATTGAGAATGTTGAAGAGGATTTACGGTCATCAGAGTTTAAGATTAGAGGTTTAAAATCTAGCGGGGAAGAGGCTAAGCGAACGTATGAGCAAAAGAAGAATGAGTTAGAAAAGTATGTAATAGCGGATATTGATAGACTGAATGTTAAAGCTATCAGTAATAAAGAACGAAAATTAAATGAATCAAAACTTCTATCTCCCCCTATTAAAGAGGAACTTGAAAGGATACGTTTAACAATAGAGCGAACATTAAGAGATAAGCAGCAAAATCAATTTGAGATAGACGAGTATTCATCAGTGGTTAATAAAACCAAAGTTACTTGGGCTAGTTTAGGGCTACTTAATGAACCTGATTTAGCAAGCTTAATTGTATTTATTGATAACGTTAATGAAAAACTGATAAATTTAGTTAGGTGTAAAAACGAATTAAATAATATTCAAACTGAAATATCAAGATGGACCGAAAATAAACAGTTTACTGATTTGCAAGAAACTATAAATAGTATAAAAGGCGAAGCTTCTGAAACTATATTTTTGGAGTCTTTGATTCTTGAAACTCAGCAACAATCAATAAAAATTGATGAGATAAACAAAAAATTAGATACTCTTCAACTTTTCTCCAAAAAACTTGCTGGTGAACTGAAAAATATAGACGGTAGAGTTCAAGAGATTGAACCTATGTGGCGTTCTTTACTTAGTCGAATTGTACTTGACCCACGATATTCTAAAACAGGGTTGGATATCACCACTAAATATAATAAGCCGGTTGCTACTATTTCCGCGCCTTTGCATAATGGTGTTACATCAGTAAATATGCTTGCAAGTGAAGCTCAAATTACCGATTTACAGTTGACATTTTTGATGGCTATGGCACAAAAACAAAACTGGTCTCCATGGCGCGGGCTTCTTTTGGATGACCCTACTCAACATCATGATTTAGTACATTCATCGTCTGTTTTTGATTTGCTACGTGATTTTATTGTTGAGGATGGCTTTCAGCTTGTTTTGACCACTCATGACAAGGTTCAGGCTAATTTTCTAAGGAGAAAGCTTGAAAATGACGGGGTGCCTGTGACTATATGCCAATTACAAGCGACAGAGCATGGAGTCATTGCGAATGAATTAGTGCTTTAATCATTAAGCGAAATACCTAAAGGTCGTGTAATAAGCTATTGAACATGGCTATTTATATTCGCTTTGCTTCCTAAGTTCTGGTTTGTAAAGCGTGACCTTTGACTTCCTGCCATTTTTATATTACATTTTATATTGTATGTAATATAAATCATTAGTTATAAAGCCAATCTATATCAGTGATCTAATCACTCGACGCATAAAATATTATATTTTCACCACAACTACACTGAGTATGTACACGCAACCTCAGAAAAAATTTCGAGCTAAAAAGATAGCTGATATCGAAGCCGAAATTTTGAGTGTCGTTGCTAGCGGGCAAAAACATCAGCGCGTTTTCCTCGCTGATGGGGATGCCATGACACTACCATTTAAGCGGTTAAAAGAGATCTTGTTACTTATTCGTAAACACATGCCACATGTGCAGAGAGTCAGTGCATATTGCTTACCACGTAATATTAAAAGTAAATCATTAGCAGAGCTTTATGAGTTATGTAATTTAGGATTGGGTATTGTTTATGTTGGTTGTGAAAGTGGAGATGATAAGGTTCTCGCATTAGTTGAAAAAGGGGAGACTTATGATTCACAACTTGACGCCCTATATAAGCTGAAAGGCGCGGGCATTAAAACTTCTGTGATGATACTCAATGGTCTGGGTGGTACTGAGTTTACCGAGCAGCATGCATTAAACTCTGCGCGCTTAATGAATGCCGCGCAGCCAGATTATTTATCGACGTTAGTGGTGTCTTTTCCATTAGGGCAAGCTAAGTTTGCCCAAAACTTTGTTAATGGCTTCCAGTTACCTGATCAGCAGGGCTTGTTTTTGGAAATGCAAATGTTGCTCGAGAATTTAGACCTGAAAAATACCGTGTTCAGATCTGATCACGCCTCTAACTACCTGTCTTTAAAAGGAACGTTAGGGAAGGATAAAGCACAGTTGTTAGCGCAAGTACGCAGTGCCATCGAAGTGCCAGAACTGAGCCCGCTACGAAAAGAGTGGCAACGCGGATTATAATTTCACGATCACAGGCACTGTAACAATCACAACATTAAGCGCTGTTATTATCACAGCGTTAACAAAAATCGATTACACAAGATGACAACTAGAAAGTGCGGTGCTATGGTTATATTTCAATAACGTTTATCTTATAATCACCAAGTATTTGATAGTTTTAACCTATCAAAATGATTGTCTAAAGCAATTGGTTTAAGATTATATTTAATGTAAAAATTATGCCGTAAAATAAGCAAATATTTAATTAATTTAGGAGATTAAAATGGTTTTAGTAGGACGTCAAGCACCAGACTTTACAGCTGCAGCAGTACTAGGTAACGGCGAAATCGTTGATAGCTTTAACTTTGCTGAATTCACGAAAGGTAAATCAGCGGTTGTATTTTTCTATCCACTTGATTTCACATTTGTTTGCCCATCAGAGCTAATCGCTTTTGATCACCGTCTAGAAGAATTCCAAAAACGTGGTGTTGAAGTTATCGGTATTTCAATCGATTCACAATTCAGCCACAACGCATGGCGTAACACTTCTATTGAAGATGGCGGTATTGGTCCAGTTAAATACCCACTAGTAGCAGACGTTAAACATGATATTTGTCAAGCATATGGTGTTGAACATCCAGAAGCTGGTGTTGCTTTCCGTGGTTCTTTCCTAATCGACACAAACGGTGTTGTTCGTCACCAAGTTGTTAACGACCTTCCATTAGGCCGTAACATCGACGAAATGCTACGTATGGTTGATGCACTAAACTTCCACGA
Organism: Moritella viscosa; assembly: GCF_900120065.1. NCBI lineage: Bacteria > Pseudomonadati > Pseudomonadota > Gammaproteobacteria > Alteromonadales > Moritellaceae > Moritella > Moritella viscosa. The sequence goes on along the minus strand of NZ_FPLG01000087.1, from coordinate 6,931 downwards.
GAAAAACGGTGAAGTTTGTCCTGCACAATGGGAAGAAGGTAAAGAAGCAATGGACGCATCTCCAGAAGGCGTTGCTAAATACCTAAGCAAAAATGCTAAAGGCCTATAATTTTACTTAACTTATTAAGTAAAATTAAGTCCTAATAAAAAAGCCAATCTCATTGAGATTGGCTTTTTAGTATTTAATGAGCTTGTTTTAAATAACGTTTAGCTGAGTTCGTTAATCAAAGCATATCTCAATAGATGCACTGCCGAATGCACTGGTCAGTGGCAGCAATAGTTTAGGCCCTTCAGCTTTGTGAGTCACGGTATGTCCTTTACCTGATACCACAATTGGTGTCGACATATCAAAATCAAAACCTTTATCGGCTAAAATGCGTTTTGCGCCACCTGTGACCATATTGGTTATCTCACCGACCATATCAATGACTTCGGCGTCAATTTTAGCTGGTTTTTCACCTAGCATATTATTCATGATCGCTAATGCCAATGATTCATCAAAGGTGAGTGAAAATGAGCCTTTGGCTTGCGTTGACATCATTCCCATGATGCCGGAAATATCACCTTTGGCTTTATCATCTTTTTTGAGTCTTGGCTTACCGGGTGTTAATTCCACTTGTGCCATGGTATTTAATACATTTAATAAAGATGAGATAAATGGATTGATAAACTCTACACGCATAGTTTGTTGTTCCTGAAAATTTAATTATTCACGACAATCAGCACAGATACCGTGTGCTTCGACTGTCTTAGTCGTAATTGCAAAACCATGTTCATCGGCAAGTGATTGTAGTAACTCTTCTATTTCTGCATTATGTAATTCAATAACACCACCACAACTCTTACACAAGAGTAGTTGAGAAGGGTGTTTTTCACCAAAATGCGGACACAAAATAAATGCGTTACTTGATTCTATCTTATGGATAAAACCTTCTTCAAGTAGAAAATCCAGTGCACGATAGACGGTGGGTGGTTTTGCGTTTGGTTCTAACTGCTGCAATTGAGCAAGCAGATCGTAAGCGCTGATCATGGCGTTGTGCTGTGCCATTAACAGAAAAATCTGCTGCCTAATTGGGGTGAAGCGAACTGCACGAGTAACACAGAGTTGTTGTGCTCTGTAGAGTAAATTGTTCGCTGAATCTGTCATAGGGATCATTAAAGTAGCTGAGAAAGGATAATGCTAACACATTAAGATTAGTTGTCTAATCGTGAATAGAGATAACCTAGGTCTAAGTCGAAAGTTTATTACTATTCTGCAGTTATGGCTGTATGCATAAGTGAGTCGGTAGGTTGATCTTTATGTTACTATTTTCGGTTTTATTCTGAATCCAGAGGTCAGTTTAGCTACTGCGATTTGTTGTCGTTGTTATACCGTTCTTTTTACCTCGATTTTAGTCGTCCTTTCTTTTTCCATATGTTCAACATAGTCATTATAACTAGTTAATATTAGCGAAAACACTATTTCCATTTTTGCTGCAATAAGGCTCCAACGATCCTATAAATATAACATATATATTTATAGGTATAATTATTCATGCTCTTACTTTTGAAGGATTCCGCTTAGTTTTCAATATATTATATATAACTTTGAACTTATAAAATTGAAGTTGTTACGTTAAGTGTCTGATATATTTAATTTAATTTAATTTAATTTAATTTAATTTTATTTTTTGAAACTGTGCTGTTGATGTTGGTTAATTATAACGAAGACTAAATACTGTACTTCTTTGATGTCTAAGTAATGATATGTTTATTTTTTGTTACGTAATATATCGTGCAATAAAAACACTCGTAATTAATAATAGTTCTCATTTGCGGAGTTGGATAAATTATTGTTTAATCATGCCTTATTTTTATATTGAATAGCCATTTTTCAATCTTATTAACGTTTTATGTTTTAAAAAACGGACGTTCAAGATGGAAATGCTCTTCTAACAATAAATTATTATAGGAATGTTTTATGCGTAAAATTATCATTTTATGTTCATTAATTATTCTTGGTTGCAACGATGATTCATCAACAAAATCAGTTGAAGCCAAGGATATTCTATCAATTAAAATAACTCACGAAAATATAGCGGGTTCTCCTACTGCAAAAATTGCTTCGGATTCTTCCTTACTTTTTAATGCTATTGCATATTATAAAAACAATTCAAAAATGGATATTACCAAAGAAGTGAATTGGGTTACTTCAGATCCGGCTGTAGCAACAGTAAGTAAAACTGGTCTAGCAAAAGGTATTACTGAAGGTATCACGACAATAATGGCAAAATATGGTGCTATTGACAGTAACGGTATTTCATTGTCTGTGACTGATGCTAATGTTTCTAGTCTTCGGGCTGGGTTTACCTCGGGTTATTCCGGTACTCTTCCTAAGGGACGTTCGTATCCTACAGTTGCTATTGCGACTTTTAGTGATATGACTAGGAAATATGTAGTGTCTGATGTTAGCTGGGTCAGCAGTGACCCGTTGGTTGTATCTGTGAATGAAAATGGGATCTTGAAAGGTATTAGTGCTGGTGTGGCAAAGGTAACGGCTAATTTTAAGAATGAAAAGAGCAATACCTTAGAAATAAAAGTAACAGATGCTGTCATTACTAAAATCCAAGTATTACCTAAAGAAAATCATTTGAAATCCATTCCTATTGGATTTACACAATCAATGGTTGCCGTAGGTGTATTTAGTGATGGAACTAAACAATCATTACTGAATGGTATTACTTGGCTTAGTGATGATGAATCTATTGCCACGGTAACAAATGAAGGTGTTGTTAAAGGTATTAAGGGAGGACAAACTACAATAACAGCTCAATATGATAATTTTAACAGTGAGCAATTATCGGTTACGGTTCCCGCGATTACACTCTCTGAGATGGAAATTTTGGGAGGTACTCATTATGTAGCTAAAGGAGAAAATCTGCAAATTTTTGCATCAGGTACTTTCAGTGATGGTTCAAAAATGGACATCTCAGATGATGTTTCTTGGTTTAGCGATGATGAAAATGTGGCTTTTGTTGATAGTGTAGGAAGCGTCCATGGTATAAGCGTTGGTCAAACTAATATTTTGGCAAAATTTGGAAATATTAAGTCTGAATTTATTGTAGATATTAATCGGGGGCTATCAACGTTCAATATTGTCAAGCTTGGAGCTGGAATTAATTCTAGTTATACACAAGTAGTTGGAGATAGAGGTCTTTTAGCTGGAGAGGATGATATTACTTTGACATATCAAGGCGACAATATTGATGTCTCAGTTAGTTCTTTTGTTAAAGATATTCAAGCAGAGGATATTGGACATTATTTCATTGAGAGCAAGGACGATGAGGGTAATATTATTGGGTTTACTGGGTATGTAAATGTTTATAAAAGTAGATATGGATATAATGAAAGTTTTTATACGCGGTTTTTCTCTGGGTATTCAGTACCGAATGAAGCAAAGATTAACTCTATATATCGTGGGGAGCTTTTATATTCCACACTATCTTCAAATGATGAAAAAACGGATATAAAGACTGGTAATATTGTCCTTAATTTAGATGAGAGTAATCCATCCTGTACAGTTCATCGAGATAAAGTATATACATGTGGTGAGCTTGTTGCTCCTTATGGCAACGGGTTTGTCTCTATTCTCTATGATGAACAAGGAATAAGAGGAGGTGATCTCTTCATTGATTTTTATGGTGATAATAGTGAATTTGCTTCTGGGTATATCTTTGAGCAAGGTTATCGAGGAACGTCTGATAACCTTGATGTTTTCTTATTAAATAAACGATAAGTTACATTAGCCTGAGGACAGTGTTAGCTTGTAACAAGGTTAACACTGTTTCATAGTATCTTGATCAGCTAGCAAGCCTTTGTAGGCAATCACGGAACTCAACACTTAAGCCTATAATCTCAGTTAAAGTTGGTCGATAGAGGACGTTGAATATTTCTTTTCCTCATTTGAACTCAATAAGTACCTTCCTGCCGAGTTTTTGATAATTTCAATGTATGCTCTCAGCGTGGCGAGGTACATAACTTTATTTTTGAAAGTTATTGCTTCCGGGTGTATGATGTCGCCTTTAATTTTGACGATGGTCACAGCTTTAAATCGTAATTCTTTGCTTGAAAGTATGCGCTTTTCGATAGAAAAAGAGTCATTAACTCTTACTCTTCGAGAGGACTATAGGGGAAATGTAATACGGGTATCAGGGTAACTAAAAGCAAAATTACTATAATATAAAGAGAGATAAACAAATGACGAAGCCAGTTACTAACAGTGTTCACGCCGCAGGACGCTTCTCCATTGCACCAATGTTGGATTGGACACACTAGTGGCTTTCTTTGGTTATAAGTAACTGTTATTTAACTAGTTAATTAAATAATGATGACGTAATTTATTCGTGGGGTCATATAAGGGGGCAAATGAGTTGAGAAAGGAATGTTTGGGGTTAAACTTAGAAAAAGGCAACCCTAAGAAATAGAGCTACCTTTTGATTTTATACAAAAGAATTAGATGATTTGAAAAGATTTCCATATCCTTTTTTCTTCTTCCTGTCTTTTGTCAATGTAGTCACTAAAATCAGAAATATGACACACCATTGGAGATTTATTAGAATCCCCCAGCCTAAAACAAGGAAAAGGCAAAGAATGCGTTTTAGCCAAATTTAAAGCTGTTCTACGTGCAATATTCAAATACAATTCTGCAATATCTTCAACATTGATAACAACGTTTCCAAATTGCTTTAAAAGCATTTTATGAGTTCGTGATAATTCATCAGTTTTTTTCATAGTACATAGCCCAAGCGAAATTGGGCTTATCGGTTTACACCGATAATGTAGAAGAAATTCTTCTACGTTGAATTAATTCCTTTTTTCAACACATACATCTTACTAAAACAAGGTGATTTTTGAAATGATAAAGAACTATAAATATCTGCTCTAAAGTTTAATAAATGAGTCGGCTTTTAAAACTCAGAGGGAAACATTGATTTTTAGGAATAAAAACAAACCTAGATAACCCCAACCTCCTAAGAATTACACCCCCACCTCCTGAAAATTACACAGTTTTAGCCGTACTCTCCTAAGAATTACACAGTTTTAGCCGTACTCTCCTGATAATTCAGAATATCTAGATATATCTTTTTAGATAGATTTAATAGATAGATTAGAAAACAGATAAGGTTGCTCTAGAACAACCAATGGAAAAACAAAATAATTTTTTAAGTAATTTTAGTGATCTTTTAAAATATTTTTTAATACTTGCTCTGCAAGCTCTTCTGAATAAAACCTTGCTTAAGATGTTGATAATACTAGTGGGTTATAACAATTTGAGGTGTTTTATCAGAAGTGAAAATCAAAGATTTTCTTGCGGAGCATATAAATAATTCTGTAACGCTATTGATTCTTTTTAGATTTGTTATACAACAATATTAAACAGAAGAGAAAAGCCAAATTTCTAATCAAACATAGATAATCCGCAAAAATACATTTATTTATTTCTTTTCTATAAATTTAATCGAAAGGAAATATTATAATGACTACTTACACTAAAATAAATAATTACGAAGGTTTATCAAACCAAACCATCACAATACCAACGTTCCAAATCCAAAGTGCTTTTTTCAGAAACAAATCTGTGCAAAAAGAAGTTATTTCTTGTCCGATCAGAAAAGAGAAAGTAAGATCTAATGACGTTCAAGCGAATATTAAACACGACTTATTTATATACAGTCACTTACTTCAGAAACATCATCATTTAGCTCTTAACCATCAATCTAAAGAGCTTATATACGTTAAATGTGAAGCTGGATCAAGCATTGTAAAAGCATGTAAGGTTAAGGCTAATCACACTATTGCAGAAATATGTAATGCGTTAGAAGAATTTGCTGAAAAACTATCAGCAGATAAAGAAATTACTGTTGAGAAGTACGTTGATGAAAAGATAGTTGGGACCTATACATTCTCAATATTTGAAAAGATTTCTTATGATAAAAAAACTAATACATTAAGTTATATGTTTAGTGAAGAGTTCTTAAGCTACTTAAACTTAGATGATAAATGCCTCACTATAATACAAATAAGCGACTTTAAAGACGTTAAGAGTAATAAGACAGGAGCTTCGATTTATCTACTTTCACAATCAATGTCTAATCTTGATAAAGAGAAATATCTTAAAACAGAGTATTTATCTGAAATTCTAGGAATTAAGAAGAATTGTAATCAACTCTTCAACAATGCATTTAAACTTTTATCTAAAAAAGTATTTCGTGAAAGTGCAGAAGGTAAAGCGTTAAGAAAAACTAGATCAGAAGAAGAAAATAAAGTGCATGATAAAGATAAAGAAAAGATATTAGAGTTTAATAAAGAGGTAATAATAAAGCTTAAAGATGGAAAGTTCATTGTATGGTCTAAATATGTAATAAAGAAAATTGCTAAAGCAGTTGTTGATGTGAAAGAGAAAATTAAAACGTTTACACCAACCGAAATACTAGCAAATAAAGAAACATTTATGAAAAAAGGAGCTTTTGCAAAACTAATATCAGAGTTTAATGAAATGAGCGTTGAAGACAATTCAAAGGCCGAATTAAGCAACGTTAGCTTATATGATTATGTAGATTACCCTGAATCTTATTTTGATTAACAGTTACTTTCTGTTTGTCACTTAAACCAATAATCCTTTATATATTCACAATTTAAACATTGCATTCAATACTAAAGTATTTTTAGTTAACTTGTCTCTATGCTCAGATCAGCATTTAACGAGAAAGTCAAGCGAATAATACGTTTTTTCTTTACATTTTCAATGATTGTGGTACAATATATCTAAAGTAATATTAAAATAATTTAAGGAAAAACAACATGAAAGCAACAAAAGCATTAATTACATTGTCAGCAGCATCATACATTCTTATTGAAGCAGGTAGAGTAGATATTCTAGCAGGTCTTGGAT